>DKCU01000010.1:4175-4493 GCA_002451555.1 Candidatus Segatella albertsiae | reverse complement strand
AATATGCTAAGAGCGCACCTGCCGATGACAATGGTACGGACGATACCTATCACCTGCTATGGTCGAGCGATAGACTGGAGATAGCCAGAGAGGTGGACAGCAGAATCACCAAGATATACGCTGACTTGGTATCACTGGAGAAAATGATGCACTACAAGCGCAACATCATCGATGTGCTGATGGACATCGCTCCACATATCAATGCTGACGAAGGACGACGGTTGACACTGGTGGAGAAATGCAAGAAACGTTGGTTAAGGAAAGCAGCGAACACCAAACATTCGGATGATTATCATGGGAAATTCGATGATGAGGACG
>DKCU01000010.1:1791-4044 GCA_002451555.1 Candidatus Segatella albertsiae | reverse complement strand
AAGAATAATCTGAGATAAGGCAATGGAAATGAGAGAAAGAAACGAATACAAGGCTGATGCAGCGGAGAGGGATGAAGGGTCAGGTAGCATGATAAGACGAATGAGGACAGCGAGAACCTTGCTTGTCCTGTTCATGCTCCTCGCCCTCCCCTCTAAAACATTTGCCCAATGGGGATTTGACGTGAGCAGTGTGGAAGCGTACATCAACGACCACAAGAAACAGCGGAGCCAGTTGCTTGCTCGAAGCACCTTGGAATACAGCAACAAACTGTTGCACAGCTACAGCAAGGACGAGACCAAGGCATACAAGGAACTGAACGTGGACCTTGACAAGTACACCAGGGCGTTCGATGTGATAGATGTGCTGTACCAGAGTCTGAGAACTAGTCTGAACGTGTATTCCACCTACGAGAGTGTGAGTGATAGGATTTCGGACTATAAGAAACTGCTCGATGATTACAACGAGAAAGTCATCAAACGAAAGCGCATCTCACTTGCCGACACCATACTGATTGGCATCAACCAACGAGCCATAGAGAATATCGCAAATGAAGGCGAATATCTCTACAAAAGCGTGAGCGACTTGGTGCTGTATGCCACAGGAGCAGCAGCGTGTTCGACGGCAGACCTTCTTGTGGTGCTGGAAAGCATCAACACCTCGCTTGACAATATAGAGAAGCATCTGAACAAAAGCTACTTTGAGTCGTGGCGATATATCCAAGTGCGCATTGGCTATTGGAAAGAAAAGGTGTACCGAACCAAGAGCAAGCAACAAATCTTGGAAGATGCCTTCGGGCGGTGGCGAGTGGCAGGAAAACTTGGATATTAACATATATAATAATGTATAGACATGGATATAAAAAAGACAAAGGCAGGAGGCATATTGTTAATGTTGGGAGTAGCCATCAGTGGCAATGCCCAGAGTTATGTGACATACAACCATGACAGTTCGAAAAAGAACCAGATAACGGTGATGGAGACTGGAAGCGGTAGTCTGTCACCTGAGTTGTACTACCAGTTGCTGCATAGCAGCTACAAGAAATCGGCTGCCAGCAAGAACAAACTCGGTTTTCGTACCACGGCAGGAATCGGAGCCTACAATCAGGTGGAATATGCCGAAGCCATCGACTCTGCCCTGACCAAGAGAGCAGAGATTGAGGCGTTGAACATAGCAGACCGTCAGATTGATCTTGCATGGAAAGTGGAAGGAAGCAAAATTGACAGCAAGATGAATGCCTTCAAGAGCAATATTGACCGCATCCTGCCTGTAGGCGGATCCATCGGTGACAAGCAGCGATGGACGGAATACTATCATGTCTATGAAACAGCCATCAAAGCCACCAAGGATGCTTATATGCCCAATGCCAAACGCAAGAAGATGTATCTGCAGATATACGCAGATGTAGCAAAGCAGAACGAAACGCTTATAAAGCAACTGGTGCAGATGTCGAATGCCAGCAAGACCAAGGAACTGTTGGCAGTAAACGGCAACTACCAGACCGCCAACAAACGAGGCATCATCAGCAGTGCATCCAGCAAATGGCGAGAGGCAGGAATGGCAGTGAGAAACAACACATCATCGGGTGAAGACAATAATGGACCAGATGATGATGACAATGATTTGAAAGTAAACAGATAAGGAGTTATGGCAGACAACAGCAGCATATTATCCGACTTCGGCATCAATATTCTGGAAGAAGAGATTGATGACGTGATTTTCCAGACCAACGAGTTTCTGTGTGATGCTACTTTCACAGGCTCTAATGGTCCATTTTGGTGGGTGGTACAGATGTGTATGGCACTCGCCGCCCTCTTCTCCATCATCGTGGCAGCGAACATGGCTTACAAGATGATGGTGAAGCATGAACCACTGGATGTGCTGAAACTATTCAAGCCACTGGTGATAAGCATCATCCTCTGTTGGTGGTACCCACCTGCCGACACTGGCATGACGAAAAGCGGTAGCAGTTGGTGCGTACTGGATTTTCTGAGTTACATACCCAACTCCATCGGCAGTTATACCCATGACCTCTATGAGGCAGAAGCCACACAGATAGAAGACAAGTTTACGGAAGTTCAGCAGCTCATCTATACCAGAGACACAATGTACACCAACGTACAAGCCCAGGCTGACATTGCCCATAAGGGAACAACAGACCCGAATCTGGTGGAATCGACCATGGAACAGACCGGTGTGGATGAAGTGACCAACATGGAAAAGGACGCAGCCAAGCTGTGGTTCACCTCGCTGAC
>DKCU01000010.1:0-1690 GCA_002451555.1 Candidatus Segatella albertsiae | reverse complement strand
ATCGGTTGGTGGAGCACCATCTATTGCCAGCAAATCCTGTTGGGAATGTTGACGATATTCGGACCGATACAATGGGCATTCTCACTCTTGCCGAAATGGGAAAGCAGTTGGGCAAAGTGGCTGACAAGGTATCTGACCGTGCATTTCTATGGAGCCATGCTCTACTTCGTGGGCTTCTACGTGCTGTTGCTGTTTGACATCGTGCTTTGCATACAGGTGGAGAACCTGACGGCCATCACTGCTTCGGAGCAGACGATGGCGGCATATTTGCAGAATTCATTCTTCTCGGCAGGGTATCTGATGGCGGCAAGTATCGTAGCGTTGAAGTGCCTGAACTTGGTTCCGGACCTTGCGGCATGGATGATACCAGAGGGCGATACCGCATTCTCTACACGAAACTTTGGTGAGGGTGTGGCACAGCAAGCCAAAATGTCGGCACAGGGAACGCTTGCCCATGTTGTTCATTAAAGGTAAAAGAGTAAAAAGGTAAAAAAACGAAATAGCAATGGTAATCAAGAATTTAGAGAATAAGGTGAAATTGGTGACTATCATCTGTAGCTTGTTTCTGGTTGGATGCGTACTGATAAGCATCAGCAGCATCTGGACGGCGAAGAATATGGTGGTGGATGCACAGAACAAAATCTATGTGTTGGACGGCAATGTGCCTATCCTGGTGCAGCGCACTACGATGGAAGAGACGCTGGATGTGGAGGCAAAGAGCCATATCGAGATGTTCCATCACTACTTCTTTACGTTGGCACCAGATGACAAGTACATCAAATACACGATGGAAAAAGCCATGTATCTGGTGGATGAGACTGGACTGGCACAGTACAACACGCTGAAGGAAAAGGGTTTCTACTCCAACATCATGGGAACGAGTGCCGTGTTCAGTATCTTCTGTGACAGCATCAAGTTTGACAAGGAGAAGATGGAGTTCACCTACTATGGCAGACAGCGCATCGAGCGCAGAACCAATGTGCTGACCCGTGAACTGGTGACGGCAGGACAACTGAAACGAGTGCCGAGGACTGACAACAACCCACATGGGTTGCTGATAGTGAACTGGAGAACCTTGCTTAACAAGGACATCGACCAAAAAACGAAGTCGAACTATTGATTAAATGAAGAGTGAAAAGATTATGAACACAAAAGGATTTAAGCAGATGCTCATTGGTGAGAAGATGCCGGACAAGGACGCCCCCCAATATAAGGAACGCTACGAGCGAGACGTGAGAGCTGGAAGGAAGTTTGCCAAGATGTGCCGAATAGACAAGGCGGCAGCCAAGGTGCAGAGGTTTGCTGACTTGCACAAGACACTATTCCTGGTCATCGTGTTCGGTTTTGTGGGTGTGAGCTTTAGTATCAACATCTACCGTATGGCTAAGGCTTACCACTATCAGGGAGAGCGACGCACCGCTACGGAGCGACAGGACTCGCTGATAAAGGCTCGCCATAAGAACATGAGTAGCACCAAGAACATAGTAAGAACCAATGAGGATGCACGCCATCCTCATAAAGACAAATAACGATGAAGCTGATAGAAAGAATCAATTTCAGACAACCCAAGTACATGCTACCTGCGATTGTCTATCTTCCGCTGCTCGGAGCATCCTACTTCATCTTCGACCTCTTTGATACCGAGGTGGCAGAGAAGCAGGATGCCAGTATGCAGACCACGGAATATCTG
>DKCU01000012.1 GCA_002451555.1 Candidatus Segatella albertsiae | reverse complement strand
AAATTTAATTCCGCCAACGAGTTATTAATATTCTTGAATGTAAGATTTCGTTACTCGAAAAGTACTAAACGGAACCCAATAACACTATTGTGACCTATTGTAGGAGGATTGATATTACGATAGGATGAACGACAAAAATTTGCACCATAATTCCAGCAGCCACCACGGATGACATGTTCCTGTCCTTTTACTGCCCCTATTGGATTGGTTTGGGCTTCCTTGGAATAAGAACCATGCCAATCTTGACACCATTCCAAGACGTTACCTGCCATATCATAAATACCCAACTCGTTAGCTTGTTTCGTGCCAACAGGATGAGGCTTACTGCCACTATTACCATTAATACCACCATACCAAGCGACATCAGAGAGATTGTTACTACCACTATACTGATAGCCCCAACTCTTCTTACCACCACGAGCGGCATATTCCCATTCTGCCTCTGTTGGTAAGCGGAAGTTTCTACCAGTAATTCTATTTAACTTGGAAATGAACTCTTGGCAATCGTTCCAACTTACATTTACCACAGGAAGATTGTCACCTTTATATCTGGAAGGATTACCTCCCATCACCGCTTGCCATAAGAGTTGAGTAACTTCAAACTTGCCCATATAGTAATCATTTGTTAGGATTACTTGATGCACAGGCTTTTCATAAAGATCAGGATTCCCCATTTCAGAAGTCGCTCCCATCATGAAAGTTCCAGCCTCTACCTTCACCATCTCGATGCTAATGCCATCCTTTACAGGGATAGAAATCGTTTTGTTTGTAAATGATGTATAAGAAGAGCCCGATGAATATCCCGAGTTATTTGATGAGGGTAAAGTTGAAACTGAATTTATTTGATTCTGTGTGGAGGAATGGCTAGTAGATGTCTGCTGTCTCTCTATTGTAGAGCCTGCACCACCTAACACCGCAGTTTCCTTCGTCAAGGTAATCTGTAGATTACTTGGTGCGGAAACTTTCAACTTCACCGTTCCCTCTTCCGACTCATAGCCATCGCAAGCTACGATATAGGAATGCTGACCGACAGGCAAGGTTGTCTTTGCCACTCCATTATTTCCTCTCACCATCTTGTTATCCACAAGAACCATGGCGGTAGAAGGGGTATATCTGATAATGAGCGATTGGTTTTGTTGCATAACAGACTCTGAACCACCGACAGGCTTAGACAATACCAATACATAGGTCTTGTTCTTTTCCACCTGGCTGATACCAAAGTTAGAAAAATTCACCATAAGAGGAAGGTAATCCTTGGTCAATACCTTCATCTGCTGTGAACCATTTGTCATATAGACCCAAGTTTCGTTACCATTCTTCACCAATGGCTTGATGACATTTCCTTCCACATCAAGGATGTCACCCACGAATTGCACCTTGACCAAGGCGCAAGGCTCGTCGTTCAAATCCCTGCGTTGCTGCGTCTGGGCACTGATGTCCATGGCGGCAAGAGAGAAAGACTTCACCTTCAGTTCTTGGGCAGATGAGGCGAGACAAACCAACAAGCAGAATATTAGATACACAATTTTTTTCATCATATCACATAGTTAATGGGTAACCACAAATAAATCATTCAAGTCGGGAGCTTCCACTGTGTCATCTCCGTATCTCCACAATCCTGCCATAACTTCAGGCAGAGAATTTTTATCTTCTTTGCTAAAATACAACAGCAATAATAGGAAGCCATTCATCTTCTTTTTATCACAACGTTGATGTAATGTTAATCCATAAAAACCTTCTTTATGAGGATGCCTTCCAACCTTTACCTTGTCTATTGTAACTCGTTTGCACCTTACCAATTTCTTCAACATTTTGCGATAATCGGTAGAGTCATTAGAGTCTTTTAGAATTTGTCCATCACACAGACGCCACAAAGCAGCGGTATCTTTTTTCTCATAAGCTGCTTTAAATTGCTTATACAACTCAAGGATTCTTTCTCTATGGCAAGAGTCCTCGCTACCTTTGGCATTGCCAACGATATAATTCCGTATATTTTCCTCAGAAATCTGTGCTGTTATGCAAGTTGTTACCAACAGCAAGGAAAATGTTAATATCATTCTTATCATAGTCTAACTTTGTTTTAATAAAGATGTCGTTACTCGGAGAGAGCCAAGCGGATCCCGAGGTTATCGTAACGGGCATTAGGAGGAAAGCTGTCACGATACGAAGAGCGGCAGAACCAGTCATCACCACTCTTGCTACCTCCACGATACACATGACTAGCATCACTAGTTTCTATAGTAGGGTTCGTCTGAGGAGAACTAGAATAAGAATCAAACCAATCATAACACCATTCCACTACGTTACCCGCCATATCATAGATGCCCAGCTCGTTAGCTCTTTTCTTACCTACAGGATGAGTTTTGTTTCCACTATTGTCTTGATACCATGCAACATCAGAAAGATTGTTGCTTCCGCTATATTGATAACCTCTACTCTTCTTGCCACCACGAGCGGCATATTCCCATTCTGCTTCCGTCGGCAAACGGAACTTTCTGCCTGTTATTCTGTTCAGTTTAGAGATAAAATTTTGGCAATCGTTCCAAGTTACATGCTCCACAGGACGGTTCTTACCCTTGAAATGAGAAGGGTTATTCCCCATCACTGCTTGCCATAGAGCTTGAGTCACTTCGTACTTACCTATATAGTAATTATAGGTCAATGTCACTTGATGAACAGGTTTCTCATTATCATCAGGCTTTTCCTTCTCAGAAGTTGCTCCCATCATGAACGTTCCAGCCACTACTTTTACCATTTCGATACTGATACCATCTTTCACAGGTATAGTAATGACATCATTGGATGGAGCATTAGAAAGAGCTGTTGATGCTTGAACAGGAGAAACCGAAACAGTCGAAGATACAGCTGACTGATTCGAAGACGCACCAGTCTGACTCAGCACCAACACATAAGTCCTATTTTTCTCAACACCCTCCACGCCATAATCAGCAAACTTTATCATCAATGGAAGATGATTTTTGGCAGTCACTTGCATTTGGCGAGAGCCATGAGTTAGATAGACCCATGTCTCATAATCTTCTTTCAGCAATGGCAATATCACATTTCCCTTTACATTCAAGATGTCACCTACAAATTGCACCTTGACCAATGCGCAAGGCTCATCGTTCAAGTCCTTGCGTTGCTGTGTCTGGGCACTGAGGTCCATTGCGGCAAGAGAGAATGACTTCACCTTCAGCTCTTGCGAAAATAAATTCTGATGCACCAACCACGCAAAGATGAAAAATACCCAAATCCTCATAATCAATAATTTGCTCGATATTATTTTTTATCTTTAAAGTAATTATTTACATACAAACCTATCCAACACTCCCCATAATTGTCATTATAGACTAATGTTATTTCTCCCCAATCGGTTTGCCCCTTTGCACTTTTGTATGTACCTTCCAACTTGTAACCAGCTTTCTCTAATTCTGAATACAAGGCCTTTACAAAAATCCCAGATTGCTCTCTTGCATTTTCTCGTTTATCAGGTTTATTTCCATGATAAAATTTAAACTGATATGTAATTCTACCCTCGGAATATTTATCTGGCTCAAAGCCCATAGATACATCTTCAGGCATAACATCACAACCTTTAAGTTTAAATTTTCGTTTTATAGCATTAAAACCTTTACACTTTGAGGGGTCTTCTGTATAAAAGACACCTATACCATACGTCTCTTTGGTTGGATTCAACCCAGTCGCCTTGAGTGTTTCAAAAAGGGTATCTGTATTACCTCCAAGATTCAAGTTATTAATTGGAATTTGCCCAAAGCACATCGTTACTAAATCTTCGGCATAGAATTCAAAAATAGGAATATCATTATTCGTTTCTTCTTTTGTTATTGTAGTAGGACTATCGCTTGTCAAACGTAAGATGTAAGTTCTTTCTTGCTCCAATGCGTCAATTCCATAATCCTTAAACACAACATGGATAGGAAGTTTCCCTTTCGGAAAAATTCTCAATTCCTTGCTTCCTCCAGATAAATAAACGTTCTTTTCAGAGTCTTTGCTTATTATTTTACCAATAACATTACCTTCTATTCGTTCCAAATCATCAACTACCCAAATCTTCAGCAAAGCACATGGATTACCATTCAAATCCAAAACTTTATTTACAGATGCAGATAAATCTGTAGGTTGAAGTTTCAAACTCTCAACTTGAACTTTTTGAGAATTTACTTCCAAAAAAGGAAGTAACAAAATAAATAATAATAAGTTCCTCATAAACTAATTAAATTATATATCATTCTTTATGAATATTACTCGGAAAGAGCCAAGCGGAGCCCGAGACCGCTGTAACGGTCGTCGGGAGCGTGGCAGGAACGGTACGACGAACGACAGCACCACGCATTATCGTACCAGTTACCACCACGGTCTACACGGTATGACTCACTAGTAGCACCTATAGGATTCATTTGAGAAGAGCTTGAATAATATCCATACCAATCCTGACACCATTCTACAACGTTACCAGTCATATCATAAATACCTAGTTCATTAGCTTGCTTCGTTCCTACAGGGTGAGTTTTGCTGCCACTATTGCCATTGTACCATGCAACATCAGAGATATTGGAGCTTCCGCTATACTGAAAGCCTCGGCTTTTCTTGCCACCTCGAGCCGCATATTCCCATTCTGCCTCAGTAGGTAAGCGGAACTTTCTACCTGTCAAGCTATTCAACTTGGAGATGAACTCTTGACAATCGTTCCAAGTCACCCTTTCAATAGGAAGGTTATCACCCTTGAAATTTGATGGATTACTACCCAACACCGCTTGCCATAATGCCTGGGTAACTTCATACTTCCCTATATAATAATCATTCGTCAAGGTAACTTGATGCACTGGTTTCTCATAAACTTCAGAATTCTCCATCTCAGATGTCGCTCCCATCATGAACGTTCCTGCCTCCACCTTCACCATCTCGATACTGATACCATTCTTCACTGGAATGGAAATCGTATTGCTACCCGAAGCCACGGAAAATGAACTAGACGAAGAAAACGAATTATTCGACGAGGAAGGAGATGAAACAGAAGATAGCTGATTCTGTCTGGAGGATTGACTAACTGAAGTCTGCTGACTTACTGCAGTAGAACTTGCACCAACCCCTGTAGTTTCCTTCGTCAAGGTAATCTGCAAATTACTCGGTGCGGAAGCCTTCAGCTTCACCGTTCCCTCTTCCGACTCATAACCATCGCAAAAGACAACAAAGGAATGCTGACCGACAGGCAATGTTGTCATAGCCACTCCATTGCTTCCTCGCACCATTTTGTTATCGACAAGAACAGTGGCAGTAGAAGGAGTATATCGGATGATGAGTGATTGATTTTGTTGCATAATAGACTCTGCACCACCTGTAGCCTTTACCAAGTCTAGCACATACGTGCATTTTCCCTTAATTCCTCCCTTGAAACCATAGTCGGGGAAATAAACCCTCAGCGACTTGCCATGCTTCGGGAAAATCACGATTTCTTTGGAACCATCGGTCAAATACACCCATTTCTCACCATAATGGTCTTTGATGCTAATGACAAAACCATCCACATTGGCAATCTCATTACCCATTGGGATTTTCACCAAGGCACAAGGGTTGTCTGTCTTATCGACAACAGGGTTAGTCCTTGCCTCCAAGTCATTGCTTGCCAAGGTGAAAGACTTCACCTTCAACTCTTGGGAATATGTACCAAGACTAAGAGACAAGCAGAATATGAGATATACTATTCTTTTCATCACTTTCTCTCTTCCTCCGTTGTTGTTATAAAGAAATCATTCTCATCAAACACCTTACTAGGATCCAGTTTCTCGTTACCCACCATTTCTGGCTGCCAAGTCCTCACATGAATCACAGGGTTGCCACCGTCCTTCGGGAACTGCCAGAGCAGGAAGATATAACCATCGTCACTATAATTGTTCGACTGCCAGTTCTGGTGCAAGGTTACACAATAGAAACCATCCTTGGCTGGATGTCGCTTCACCTTGATCTTGTCAAAGGTGACCTTGATGTACTTGTTGTTTCTGAACGTGCGAGCCAAGTTGTTGAGATACTGCTCCTTGTTTTGTCGGCTATACACAATCTCAGGTCTGAGCGAAGCCTGGTCGTTGCCCATATTCTTGCGCATGACAACCTTGCCCGTAATAATCAGTGCATCGTCGCTATACACATTTCGCAACGCATTCAAGTCCTTCTCATCGTAATAGCTTCTGAAATCCTCCACAAACTTCAAGATTTCCATACGGCGGCGGGTATCGGTCACGTCCTTACCATTGTTCACGATATAATTATACACATTGTTGCTCAACGCCATGTGGGCACCTGTCAACTGACCGTCATTCGCTACGCTGATGGTCAACTCCTTGTTCAACTCGCCCTTATAGCTAGCATCGGTATTCGTCAAGGTCACCGAGATGCCACGCACCTCATAGCCATTGACTGCCGTAAGACAGTTCTCGGAATACGAGGTGTAGTCGCACTTGAAGTGGAACGTTTCCCAAAGATTGTTGAGCGATGACTTGGCGTTGCTAGTCATGTTGACCGAAGACAAGTCCAAGGAACCATTGCTATTGTTTGCACGGTTGATCGCCGTCAAGAGAGAAGAAATATTGCGCTCTATGCTCTGCTTGACAGAAGTTTGATAGATACCGCTCTTAAACGAAAATGCCACGCTTTGAGCGGACAAGCCCAAAGACATGGTCAAAAATATAAACAAAATAGAGAGTTTTTTCATACCAATGATAACTTATGTTTCGTATCAATAAATCAATTAACCTATTACTTCACGCTGACTGCGATTTTTCTCCTGTTTTTCTTCGGAGCCTTGCCATCAGCAAACAAGTCCTTGACATTGGTAGATGGCGTGTAGAGGTAAACCTTTCCTTCCAAACTGGCCTTCTCCCCCTCCAATATTTTCTTGGGGGCAGAGAAATAGATGACATGGTCGTAACCCGATGCCTTGTTGTGCATCACCAGAGTTCCCTGGAGTTCGCCCTTCTCCTCGCCCTCGTAACCAAAATAGATTTTGCAACCTTGTCCTTGGCAATATGACAAGAAATTGGAAAGTTGCACTTGGCATTTCTTCTCCTTTTGATTGCTCATGGCAAAGACGAGACTCAGAGGCATATCTTTTATCTTACCCTGAAGGAGATTGGCAAAGCTCTCCTTCGGAAATTCCTGGCTGAACACAGGGGTGCAAGCCAAGCGATAGAGGGTATCGCCGTCCTCCACCTCGGATGTCTCCCCCATCTGGTAATAGCTATCAGAGTTAATGGAAGGAATCACATACGACTTGCCTTTCTTGACATACAAGTTCTTGCCTTTGAACTTGCCCAGAGTGTTGATATCAACTTTTTCCTGCTGCATCTCTTTGCCGACCTTGAAATCTTGAAGGAGTTCGAAAAACTGCTGTTCCAAGTTCCTACGAGTGTCATTGGCGAAATACTCATAGTTGGCAGGGAAAGCGACGGAGAGGATAGTCTTGCCCTTATCCTCCCATTTCACGGTATAAAACTTGTCCATCCCATTGCTCACGGCACAAGGCGTGTTTTCATTTACCTTGGCAAAGGTGTTCCACGAACCAACAGTAAACTGGATGTTGTTCAAGTACAGCCCATTTTCCGACACCTTGTAGAGATAGTCGAGATACGCACGCTCCAAGAAGCCATAGATGAGCGATGGTTGTTCCTTCTTCATCTCCTTGGAGAAGAGGACGATGCCTAGATGATCCACGATGCCGTTGCCATCATAATGCGCCACGATGCGATGCCCATCATGGTTGAAGTACTTCGTGACCGCCTTGCCAACTTTTGCCTCCAAGATAGAATCCACTGCCATCTTCTGCGCCGCCTTCTTCAAGAACACCGTCTGGTATTGCAAGGCAAAGGCATTCCTCACTCCCATGAAGAGGAGCAGACCCAACAAATAATATGATATAAATCTTTTCATCTTATTGACCTATTAATAGTTTCACTTCCTCGCCACTCGTTTTTTTCCAAGTTCCATGATACAAATGTCCATTGGAAAAAGAGCCATTTACTACATCACCAGCTTCAGCCACGTTGCCGTCTGGGTCGAAGGAATCAATGCGATGGGAACGTTTGAACCGCAAGGATCCTTGTCCGTCTGGTTTGCCATTCTTCACATTGCCTGTCCATACGGCATAACCCAAGTCCAAGGTTCCCTTGTAAGAGGAGGAATGCTCTACGGCTGGCGTGCTAGGAGACGGTTTCACAGGTTTCGTGATTTCTGCGTTTTCCGCTTTTTTATCCGTTTTACCAGAATCATCTGTCTTAGAAGCCTCCTTGTTTGCATCGTCAGATTTTTTCTTATCTGCATTCTTCTCGTTTTTCTTGTCTTTCGCCTCTTGCTGCTTGATAGCCGTCGAGTCCTTTGGGGTTTGCGTGGAGTCCGTGTCGGTTTGTTCTGTCTGATTTGTGTTCTGATGTACGATGACAAATTTGATCACTCGATAGGAAAGATACAAAACGACCACCACAGCCAAGCCGATGCCTATCTTCTTCGCCCAGTCTATGATATTGTCATAATCCAAATGGTCATCGCCATCCTTGATTTTCTTCGTCACCTTCTTGGTCTTGTTGCCTTGATGGGAACTACCATTAGAAGCGTTTTGATAGGAGTTTTCACCCGACGAGGCATTCATGAATCCACCCATGCTTGCCATTCTCTCGTCCGCATTCTTCTTCATCGCTTCAATGATGAGGCTGCTGCATCGTTCAGATATATTATCAGGTAAAGCGTTGATGATGTATTTCTGATTTATCTCGCTCGCCTTTGCAGGTGTCCTTCCCGTCAACATATATAATAAGGTGGCACCGAGCGCATAGACATCTGCCGTAGGCGAGAACTTGCTGATACCCGCATATTGCTCCAATGGAGAATAGCCGTCCGATGTTCCCAAACCCGCTTTCTTGTTGGTCACGGAACCATTCTTCTTGAAGTGAAGCGACAAGCCGAAGTCTATCAGCACAGGATGCTGGATGCCGTCAGCCTTCTTCACCATCATGATGTTCTCGGGCTTCACGTCGAGGTGGTTCATGTTCTGGTCGTGGAGATAGTCGAGTGCCTCAGCCACCTCCCGAGTGATACCCATCGCCTCAGGCTCGGAAAGCCCTCCTTGTCTTTTCACGTATCGGTCTAAGGTTTCCTCGCCGAGAAATTGCATGACATAATAGACGGTGTTGTTCGCCTCGAATACCTCGTTGACCGGCACGATACCCTCGTGATGGAGATTGTGCAAGCGGTTCGCCTCGGTAAGGAAGTCGGCACGGCTCTCATTGTAGTTCGCCGAATCGGCATCCTCCACCAGCACACTTCCGTCTGCATTGCGATGGCAGATGTCGGGCATAAAAAATTCCTTGATGGTATATTGGTGCTGATAAGGGATAGCTCCCTCATAAACCGTGCGTTCCGCCAAGTAGGTGATGCCAAAGCCACCACCTCCCAGGACGGACTTCAAGAGATATTCCACCTTGCCTGTGTTCAGGCGGTAGGTGGAACTATTAGAAAGTAAAGTCTTGCTCTTATCCATAGAATCATATTTTATGAACCTTTATCTGCTGATTTTTCATCCTATTCTCATCCTCCATCATTTATCTTCCAATGATTTCAAAAGCTCTATTAAACTATTGCTTGGCTTGTATTTCTTGAGCGTCTCAATTCTCAGCTTGGCATCTGCCAAATCGGGAAGCACCTTGAAACCACGCTCATAGCAGTAGATGAGGTTCTTGGCTGCAGATGAGGTCAGACGGTTCTGAGCCTCAGCCAAGAGATAGAGTTTGGCTGCCTCGGTGTAATCCTTTGCCACACCCTCGCCAGCAAAATATTTATCTCCCAACTTATCCTGTGCGTAAGCAATGCCACCATGGGCTGCTTGCTTCAAGAGTTTGAGAGCCTGCTCCTTGTCGGCAGCCTTCATGCCCTCGCCCGTCTCATACATCGAAGAGAGATAGTAGGCTGCGGCAACGCTCCCCTTCTCCAATGCCTTCTGATAGAGACTTACGGCCTTCTTGGTGTTACGCTTCTTGTTGTCTTTGTGCGCCATGGAAGTAGCCTGCATGGTGATGCCTTCTGCGCCACCCAACTTCTCCACGTTCTTGAAGAGCTTGATGGCTGCCTCAAAGTCCTTGTCGAGATAGAACTTCTTCAGTCCTGCCAGATAATCGTAGAACATCTTCTGCTTAGAGTCAGCCAACAAGGCATTGATGTCTTTCTCATGTCCCTTGGCAGCTTCCGAAATCCATTGGGTTGCCAGATAGAGGTTGGGAGTCTGACCATTCAGATAGCACAAACCGAGCAACCAAGCTGCGTTCTTATTCTTGCCAGCGGTTGCACTCAAATACTTCTGAGCCTTGGTGATGTCCTTTGCCACGCCGTCACCCTCGTAATAGACACGACCCACCTGATATTGTGCGGCAGGCATATTTCGCTCAGCCGCCTGGGTCATCAAGGCAAGACCCTTCGCCTTGTCCTGTTGTACGCCCATGCCGTTAAACAAGAGGAGACCTTGGTAAAAAATGGCCTCCTTCTTGCCCTTCTTGGCAGCGAGCTCAAAGTATTTGGCAGCCTGTTCGGAACGCTTGCTGTTCAAGTATTTCAATGCCAAGGCGAACTGGGCATCCACATCCCCTGACTTGGCAAGTACCTCCTGATAGGTCTCCACCTTCTTCAGGTCACGCTTCACGCCAATGCCATTCTGGTAGCAGTCCATCAAGAGGCGCGCGCTAAAAAGACTCCCCGAGTTCTTGACGATTATCTCGTGTTGCGGAATGATGCTGGCATTGCCCTTCTTGATGGCAGACTTATAGAGCGTCATCGCCATCACGGAATCTTTCTTGATACCGTTGCCTAGTTGGTAGCACATCGCCATGTTGCCGATGCCATCAGGATTGTTTTGCTTGGCACTCTTCGCCCACCAGTCGAGAGCCACCTTATAATCTTGTTTCACATTCTTGCCAGTATAATACCACACACCCAAGAGGTTCTGGGCGATTGCGTCACCCTTGTTGGCTTTCTCCTTGACGATTTCCACGCTATCCTTCTTCGCCTTTGCTTTCGGAGCAAGGGAGTAGCTAGCGACACTAGCGGCCTCCACATAAGAAAGTGGAGACAATGCCAAGGACAAAAACAATATTGCGTTTAGTTTCATTCTCATAATCTCAAACATTTAATTATTAATATTCTATGAATCCTTCATTTTATTCTAATTTTGAAAGCTTTTGCCCTTTCAGGGCGACATTCTTGCTTGCATATTACCTAGGGCGTTGCCCTAGGCTTGGTGCTTCTGCCCCTTCGGGGCGTATTGGTCTATTTCAACCGTAC
>DKCU01000136.1:37576-40824 GCA_002451555.1 Candidatus Segatella albertsiae | reverse complement strand
AGTTGAATCCCTCCAAGTACTTCTGGCTCTTCTCGTCTGCCAACACTTGCTTCTGAATCTCGTCGTTAGGCGTATCCACAGGGAAGGTCATCTGGAAGCGAGCCTTGCCATTGAAGGAGATGGTGAGCTGCATGTCGTTCTCCTTCAGGTACTGCTCATCGTACTTAGGCCACTGTGCGTCGCAAACGCTGCCCTCTTCGCCAAGAGCTGCCCACAACTCTTCTGCGATGTGTGGAGCGAATGGAGCGATGAGGATGACGAGGTCCTTCAAGAGTTCCTTGTTGTGGCACTTCTGCTGACCGAGTTCGTTCACGGCAATCATGAAGGCTGAGATAGAGGTGTTGTAAGAGAACTTCTCGATGTCCTCGGTCACCTTCTTGATGAGCTTGTGTACGCTCTTCAGGCTCTCTGGCTTGGCTGCCTCGTCGGATGGCAAGAAGTTGTCGGTACGGTTCTCGTAGAACAAGCCCCAGAACTTCTTCAAGAAACGGTGGCAACCGTCGATGCCGTTGGTGTCCCAAGGCTTGCTTGCTTCCACAGGACCCAAGAACATCTCGTAGAGACGCAAGGTGTCGGCACCATATTTTTCTACGATCATATCTGGGTTCACCACGTTGAACATACTCTTACTCATCTTCTCGATAGCCCATCCGCAGATGTACTTGCCATCCTCCAAGATGAACTCAGCGTTCTGATACTCAGGGCGCCAAGCCTTGAATGCCTCGATGTCGAGCTGGTCGTTGCTTACGATGTTCACATCCACGTGGATAGGGGTTACGTCGTAATCCTTCTTCAAGCCGCAGCTTACGAAGACAGGAGCCTTGTCGTGGTCGTCGCTGTTGATGCGATATACAAAGTTAGAGCGACCCTGAATCATACCCTGGTTCACCAACTTCTGGAATGGCTCTTCCTTGCAGCTTACGCCGAGGTCGAAGAGGAACTTGTTCCAGAAACGAGAGTAAATCAAGTGACCTGTGGCGTGCTCGCATCCACCTACGTAGAGGTCCACGTTCTGCCAGTACTCGTCAGCCTCCTTGCTTACGAGGGCATTGTCGTTGTGTGGATCCATGTAGCGGAGGTAGTAAGCTGAAGAGCCTGCGAAACCTGGCATGGTGTTGAGCTCCAATGGGAACACGGTCTTGTTATCCACGAGGCTCTTGTCAACCACCTGCTTCTTCTCTGCGTCCCAAGCCCACTTCTTGGCTCTGCCCAATGGTGGCTCGCCTGTCTCTGTTGGCTTATAGGTCTCAATCTCAGGCAATTCGAGTGGCAAGCACTCCTCTGGAACCATCTGTGGCATTCCGTCCTTGTAATATACAGGGAATGGCTCGCCCCAGTAACGCTGACGAGAGAAGATGGCATCGCGAAGACGATAGTTCACCTTCACACGACCGATACCCTTCTCGGTTACGAACTTCTTGGTCTTGGCGATAGCCTCTTTCACGGTCAAGCCGTTCAATGAGAAGCCGTCTAAGCCCTGTTTGCCAGCCACAGGTGAGTTGGTTACGATACCTTCCTTGGCATCGAAGCTCTCCTCCGATACATCCGCACCCTCGATAAGAGGAATGATAGGCAGGTTGAAGTGCTTGGCGAAAGCGTAGTCACGGCTATCATGAGCAGGCACAGCCATGATGGCACCTGTACCATAACCAGCCAATACATATTCTGAAATCCATACTGGGATGGCCTCGCCAGTGAATGGGTTGATGGCATAACTTCCTGAGAACACACCCGTTACGCTGTGGTTTGCCATACGGTCGAGCTCGGTGCGCTTCTTCACGTAGTCGAGATATTTCTCTACCTCAGCTTTCTGCTCAGGGGTGGTAACTTGCTGAACATACTCGCTTTCTGGAGCCAAGACCATGAAGGTAACGCCAAACATAGTGTCGGCACGGGTGGTGAAGATGGTGAACTTCACGTCGCTGTCCTTGACAGAGAATACTACCTCTGTACCTTCGGAACGACCAATCCAGTTCTTCTGGGTCTCCTTGATAGAGTCGCTCCACTGGATAGTCTCCAGTCCGTCGAGCAAACGCTGAGAGTAAGCGGAAGTACGCAAGCACCACTGCTGCATCTTCTTCTGGATGACAGGATAGCCACCACGCTCGCTCACGCCATTGACTACCTCGTCGTTGGCAAGCACCGTACCCAAGCCAGGGCACCAGTTCACCATGGTTTCGCCGAGGTAGGCGATGCGGTAGTTCATCAATACCTGCTGTTTCTTCACATCGTCGTAGCTGTTCCACTCCTCGGCAGTGAAGTCAAGTTGCTCGTTCTGAGCCACGTTGAGGTCGGCAGAGCCTTTCTCCTCAAAGTGTTTGATGAGCTTCTCGATAGGCTGTGCCTTCTGGCAAGCGTTGCAGAAGAAAGAGTTGAACATCTTCTGGAAAGCCCACTGAGTCCAATGGTAATACTTAGGGTCGCAGGTGCGAACCTCGCGGTCCCAGTCGAAAGAGAAGCCGATCTTGTCGAGCTGCTCACGGTAGCGGTTGATGTTGGCAACGGTAGTTACCTCTGGGTGCTGACCAGTCTGGATGGCATACTGCTCGGCAGGCAATCCGTATGCATCGTAGCCCATAGGATTCAGTACGTTGTAACCATTCAAACGCTTGTAGCGAGCATAGATGTCGCTGGCGATGTAACCCAGTGGGTGACCTACGTGCAATCCCGCTCCTGATGGATAAGGGAACATATTGAGCACATAGTACTTCTTCTTGTTTTCATCCTCAGTCACCTTGTAGGTCTTGTTCTCGACCCATTTCTGGTGCCATTTCTTCTCGATTTCTCTGAAGTTGTATTCCATTGTTTTTATCTTAATTTATTTTGTTTTCTTCTTCATTATGAATATGTATTTCTTGTTGGACATTTCCTTAAATATCTTAAATATAATAAGGTATAAGTCCATTCAAGGTGCAAAATTACATTTATTTTGGCATACTACAAAATAAAAAGCAATTTTTTTATGGAAGTTGGAAAGGAATAGCTCAAGATGAAGGATTATGATACACTTCGTCGAATGATAAGTATTTGCATTGTTGTCGTATATTTTAGCCAATACTAATTTGTAAGTATAAAAAGTGCTAACAGATTTGGTTAATTCAAGATTTTGCAGTACTTTTGTACTTGCTATTTGAGAAATAGGGGCGTAGCCCAGCTGGTTTAGAGCGCCGCAGTCACATTGCGGAGGTCATCGGTTCGAGCCCGATCGTCCCTACTCATATATACAAAACACTGGGCAATCCGCTTTG
>DKCU01000136.1:0-37452 GCA_002451555.1 Candidatus Segatella albertsiae | reverse complement strand
TTTTTTCGCCTCGATTCCTCCTGCGAAGCCTGTCAAGGAATGGTTGGTGCCGATGACCCGGTGGCAAGGGATGAGGATGCTTATGCCGTTGGCTCCGATGGCTTGCGCCACTGCCCTTACGCCTTTGAGGTTGTTCACTCGCAAGGCAATCTCTTTGTAGGTTCTTGTTTTACTGTATGGGATTTCGAGCAAGGCTTTCCATACTTGCTGTTGGAAATCGGTGCCTACTGGGTGCAGCAGAATATCGAACGCCTTGCGCTTGCCTGCGAAATATTCGTCAAGTTCCGTCTTGGTTTGTTCCAGGACGGCAGAGGAAGCCGTTACGAACTCGGCATTCAGAAGTCTTTCCAAGCGACGCTTGTTGCGTTCCGCACATGGCTTTTCGTTCCAATCGCAGAGACAAAGTTCTGCGCCTATTGATGCCAAGACAAGTTCTCCGCAAGGGGAGTTGTAATATTGGATATTAACAGTTTGCTTCATACTCAAATAATTCAATAGTTTATACGAGCGATTCTTGATAGATGAAAGCTTTTCCCTCAGAATAATCAGAAGAAGAGGAAGTTCCTTTTATTTTTCTTTTGTTTTGAAAATCATCTTCGTCCTTATTTCTTTACTTTTTGGGTGTTAGGCAAGAAACCTGCGATGATGCCGAGGAGTGGCAGAAAGGCACTTACCTGAAAAATGAACTCGATGCTGGTCTTGTCGGCGAGCCATCCAAAGAAGGCGGACCCCAAACCTCCCAATCCAAACATCAGTCCGAAGAAGATGCCGGCTATCAGTCCCACCTTGTCGGGCATCAAGTCGGTGGCATAGACCACGATGGAGGAGAATGCCGAGGCGATGATGAGGCCGGAGAGGAAGGTGCAGATGATAGTCCACGTGAAGCCTACGAAAGGCATGGCGATGGCGAAGGGAGCGGCTCCCAAGATGGAGAACCATATCACATACTTCCTGCCGAACTTATCGCCCAACATGCCTCCTGCCACTGTTCCGATGGCGAAGGCGGCGAGGAAGACAAACAGGCAGAGCTGGGAAGTCTGCACGGAAACGTCGAACTTGTCTATCAGGAAGAACGTGAAGTAGCTGGTGATGCAAGCCGTATAGAAATACTTCGAGAAGACCAACAGGATGAGAATCATCAATGCCCCATACTTGGCTCGCTTGGAGATGTCGTGGTTGAGGAGCGGTTGCTTTTGCGGATGATTGACCACATAGGCGAGTCTCGCCTTATACCAAGCCCCCAATCGAACCATGAGAATGGCAGCCAACAATGCCGCCAAGGCAAACCAGGAGATGGCGTGTTGTCCGAAAGGCAAGATGATGAGAGCGGCAAGCAACGGACCTACTGCCGAACCGCCATTGCCGCCCACCTGGAAGATGGATTGCGCCAAACTCTTCTTGCCACCCGATGCCAACTGCGCTACTCGCGAAGCCGTAGGATGGAACACGGAAGAGCCCAATCCCACGACGCTCACCGCCAAGAGAATCAAGAAATAGTTCTCGGCGAAGGCAAGCAACAGCAATCCCACCAAGGTGAAGCACATGCCCACCGACAAGGCGTATGGTCGTGGATGCTTGTCGGCATAGAGACCGGTGAAAGGTTGCAGGATGGAGGAAGTCATCTGAAACACCAAGGTGATGATGCCGATCTGTGCAAACGAGAAGTTGAACTTATCCTTCACGATAGGGTATATGGAGGGGATGATAGACTGAATCATGTCGTTCAGAAAATGCGAGATGCTGCAAATGATGAGCATCGAATACACCGTACCCTCTACCATCGTCGGGTTGCCCTTTAACTTACTACCTATAGATTTGATATTCATTATTTTGTATTCTTTTCTTTTATTGATGAATTTGAATGCAAAGGTACAAAATATTCTATGATTAATGGAATAAAATGTTGTGATTTAGAAAGTTTGCATAAGATTTCTTCGTATTCCTTTGGCAATTTAGGAAAATAATCGTAAGTTTGCAAGCAAAATAATAAAAAGATGAAAAATTATGGAAGAAAGATTATCGACTATATATTTGGTAAGCGGTCAGACTGCGCTCCAATACATTATGAATGTGAGCAGAAAATACAGGCAGATAGCGACCGAAGCGATATTCGAGTGTTTGAGACTGGGGTATCCTCTCAACGACATGGAGATTACTGGCAAGGCAAGAGAAATGCTGAGGAAAAGGAATGTAATCGGCTGATTGATATTGCAAAAGCCAATGGCTTGTATATTACAAAAACTGATTGGGATAAGTTTGGTGACAGACGAGTGACTCCAACCGGTGAGAGTATTGTGTTCTTGAGCAAAGATGCAGTTACATACACAAAGATGAAATCGCCTTTTGCCAAGGCTCCGTTGAAACATATTTTACCAGAAGATATAATCTACGAACATTTGATACACAACATTCTGTTTCCCGATACAAGATACCATTTTGTTGGTATTTCTGAAGACCAAAAAGGTATCAGAATTGTTTTGCAACAAAGAAATGTGTCTTGTATGTTCAGAGTTCCTACTCAAAAAATGATAGATGACTATCTCATCCATCAGTTAGGCTTGGCAAAGGAAGATAAGTATTTCTATGGGAACGAATACTTGGCAATAACCGATGTCTCTAATGTGAGTGATAATGTTCTGTGTGACGAAGATGGTAGGCTATACTTCATCGACCCGATTATCAGATTGAAAAGGTCGGGAAGAGAGGTTTGGGAATATCTCTACAGGACAAGATGTGTGTAAGAAATAATAATCGCATATGAAATCATCAGAATTAAATAAGGTCATGAAGAAGCTGATTCTCCCAAATAAGTTTGAGAAAAAGGGACGATTAGCCTATTATACATTGACTCATAGAACTGGGGCAATGGTGTTGGTCGGATTCTATTTAGACAATTCTATTGATTCAAATTCGTTCTTCGTCAACTATTTCGTCCAATGCCTTTATAAACCCTTTTGTACCTATAACTTTAGCTTAGGTGGCAGAATAGGCTCGTATTGGCAAATAGACAGAATGGTGGAACTTCAAGACGAGATGAATAGGTTTGATGTATTTGACGGACTTGATACATTTGATGACTTCATCCCTTTACTCAAGAATCATCCATATTATGGTGCGGCGGTTGGACGTGATGCATATTTTGCATTAACCTATTTCATTTTGAATGATTATCGCAAATCGAAATGTTTTTTGGATAAGATAATCTCCTTGGAAAAGAGAGAAGATGGTTATCTGTTTTCTGAAGAAATAGAGAATGCTCGAATGATGAAAGATTGCATTGAAAATGACGATTACGATAAAGGCATTAGCCAAATCTTACAATGGCAAGAGCAAACGATCAAAGAAATAGGGTTAAGAAAATCCTCTTCAAAGAGAGGATAGTATGAGGTTTAGGATTATGCCCCTCAAAAGTTGTTGAATCGATTTTGGGGTGTATCTTTGCAAAGTCAATTAAATATTTTTGCTCATGGGAAAGATAGTAGATAAACAGAGACCAAGATTGCTATCCTTGATGGTACCTCATCGTGGCAACATGCTTTCTCCTAATGGCTTGTTCTCCTTCCAAAAAGAAATTGGTAGATGAATATTGCATATACTCACCCGACGATTTTCATGAAACATATTATTTGAAATGTAAGTTGTCTGGTGGTACTGACCATGAAATAGATAGCTTACATACGGTATATTGGAATGGCTCCTCCATCATAATGGAACGAGGTGAAGGTGAAAAGAACTGGTGGCTGATTCAAGCGGCAAGTTCTACCTTGAAATGTTGTAATAATGATATTGTTAAAGGTCCTTTTCCTAAACAATATATACAAAGATACCTACAGAAAGGAAAGTACAAGAAAATGGTCTTAAACTGAAAACCAGCATGAAACTACGTCAACGTCTATTTTGGAGAAAGTTCTTACCTGTTTGGGGGATTGTTGGAATATTGCTCTCATTGGCAATACTCATAATATTTGGGGTTGAAGACATATATAAGATTCTGCAGGCTGTTGGAACGTGTACTATCAGCATGATGTTGTCTGCCACAATTGGCTGGAAGTGTAGCTCGACGCATCATTGGATACCACTGTCAATAAGTATGGCTGTGGCATTTTGTGGTGTCATAGCGATAAGAACAGTAATTGCTGCCGAAGGAGATATCTCGTGGGCAATAATGTTGCTTATATATTCTCTCCCCATTTTTATACTACCTTGTGTTTTGCTGATTCTCATAGTCAATTATTTGCTGTTGAGAAAAAATCTTTCAGACTAAGTTCTTATCATTGCCAATGCAAACTTTCTCCAACGACTAATAGCTCCAAGAAACGAGCATCAAGAGCCATCCGATAAGCAAAACACAACTTTTTATCGAAAGAATGGCATATTTTCATCCTAAAAAGTTTGGTGGTTTGTTTGATTTTGTTTATTTTTGCGATGTATTATTAACTATAAATATAAAAATATGCCAGAGATTGCAAGATTTTATGGAATTATCATAAAAATGTTCTTCAAGCCAAAAGAGCATTGAGCCTTCACATATACACGCAATCTACAACGAGTATGTAGGTCTATTCAATATCAAAACATTTGAAATGTTTGAAGGGGACTTACCTAAAAAGGCTCAAGAATTAGTAACGGAATGGCTCTCGCTACATTCTGATGAACTTCAGAGTATGTGGGACAAACAAGTAATAACAAAACTTCCACCATTATGATTCCAAGGATTAAGAAAATTTCAGTTCTCGACAATTATGTCCTCTTCGTAGAGTTTGATGACGGATATAAAGTCTTGTACGATGTGAAAGATGACATTAAAGCGATTCCTTCATTTCGTGCATTGGTAGATGTGTATGGCCTTTTCAAGCAAGTTCAATTGGACTCCAGTCGAACTTGTGTATATTGGAATGACGAGATTGACCTTGCCAGCGATAGTATTTACGAATATGGAAAGGCTGCATGATATAGAGTATTCAATGCCACTCTCTTAACACCGAAGGGAGTGGCATCGTTTATTTGTAAACTTTTGTTTGCAATAGCAGAATGATACTTATGTTTTTGTACCTTAGCCACCGCAATCGGATAAAACCGACGATGCACAGAATTCGGAGTTAAAAATAAAACGGAGAAATGTTGTATTGTCTTTGGGGCATACTTGCTTCTATAACAGGAATCGTAGTACTCTGCAATGCAGTAAGGAAGAGAAAATCAATCGGTGCGGTTTTGTATGGCACTTATTGTTCCTTTTCTCTTGTCTGTATTGTGGCTGGGTGCATCTGTATGATTTGTCAACAATATGATGAATTGTGTGCCTTCCTTTTTGGCATTGCGTTCTTGGTCATGACATACAAAGATAGGCATGAGTTTCCTCCAAGCTTTAGCATTGACTACATCAATTACCTCAAAGGGTATTTTGTTGGTTTTGGATGCATCCTGTATGCCTTGGCAAAAACTTTTTTAGAAGAATGAAAAATACAACTACCATGAAGGAGATACTGTCTCCGTTACTTACCAACACGGATGGATAGGTTGGGATGTCGTGGCAGACATCAAAAAATAAGAAGGGATGGTCCTTCTTATTTATCCTACAATATCCAGTAGTTCAGCGAAATTATCGATAATCCATTCAGCCGAAGCCAACTGTTCGCGAGTGCCATTGCCGTAAGTTACGGCGCAAGCCTTGGCTCCTGCGTTGTGAGCCATATCCACATCAAACGTCATGTCGCCCACCACCAAGGTCTCAGGCAGCATCGCCTTTAAGTCATCGGGCAATGTGTGGCAATCTTCCTTGTCAACCTCTCTTCCTGCGATTTCCATCAAAGCCTTGAAAACCATGTCGGGCTCTGGTTTCACATTAACGACATCTTCCTGTGCCACCACGGAAGAGACGCAATCAACTAAATCCATCTGATGGATGAAACCCATCAAGGAATCACGACCACGACTGCTTGCCACCGCCAAGACGAAGCCACGCTTGTGGAGTTCCTTGATGGTGTCGATGACATGAGGGAAAGGCTTCATGCCCAAGCTCGCACGATTTTCCTCGAAAATCTTGTGATAAACCTGTGCGCACTTCTCGCCCTCCTCTATGGAAGAGTTGTAAAGCAAGGCGAAAGCCTCGCTCAGACGCATGCCGATGGTATTGGCACATGCCTCTGCCGATTTAACCTCCTTGCCCATCTCTCGCATGGTGTCTTGGAAAGTTCTAACGATAAGTGCTTGGGAATCACCGATGGTTCCGTCGAAATCTAATATGATATATTTCATGATGTTTGATATTGTTTCTGATAATGCGGTGCAAAGGTACGGCTAATAATCGAGAATTATGTATCTTTTATGCTTTTTTAATCGCTAAACTTACTCGCTTACGATAAAATACTATATCTTTGCGGCTCAATTTATACAAAAACATTTAGTGAAGCCAAAGGACTTCGATATGGATTATGAAAAAATGGATAAGAGAATTGAAGAGAATGAGAATAAAGACCGTGTGAGAGAAGTGTATAAGGTGACATTGGCGGGTAGCGTCATCAATGTAGTGTTGCTCGTGATGAAGTTTGCCGCAGGTATTCTCGGACACTCTGCAGCGATGATAGCCGATGCCATCCACTCGCTTACCGATTTTGCCACGGATGTCGTGGTGTTGGTGTTCGTGAAGCTCGGCAACAAGCCGAAGGACAAGGACCATGACTATGGCCACGGCAAATACGAGACCCTCGCCACAGCCATCATCGGCATCTCGCTCTTTGTGGTGGGCGTGATGATTTGCTACACAGGCATCTGCAAGACCTATCGTGCCATCTGCGGCGAGACCCTTCAGCAGCCTGGAGTTGTTGCCCTGATAGCCGCCATCGTGAGCATCGTCTTGAAGGAATGGGCTTATCAGTTTACGGTGAGAGTGGGCAAGAAGTGTCATAGTGAAGCGGTGGTTGCCAATGCCTGGCACCATCGTAGCGATGCCTTGTCGAGTATCGGAACGATGATAGGTATCGGTGGTGCCATCCTCTTGGGCGAAAAGTGGGCGGTGCTCGACCCATTGGCTGCCATCATCGTGAGTGCCTTCATCATCAAGGCTGCTTGGGGATTGGTGTTGCAATCGGTCAAGGAACTGACGGATGCCAGCCTTCCAGAGTCTGAAGAGGATGAAATCATCAAGCTCGCCAATGAGGAAGAGGATGTTTGCGAGGTGCATAATCTACAGACTCGCCGCATCGGCAACAAGATTGCCATCGAAATGCATGTTCGTATGCCGGGTTCCACTTCGCTCTACGAAGCTCATCAGCACGCCACCAATATCGAGCATCGTATCAAAGAAAAGTTCGGGGCGAACACCCATGTAGGCATTCACCTCGAACCGATTAAAGTAAATGGTAAATATCAAGCACCTACCAACCTAAGTTGATGCTGGCTCCTGCCATAATCCACAACCCTGGTTGCTTGATGGCGGCGAGGTCGTAGTATCTGTGGCAAGTGAGGTTGTCGGCCTTTACGTAGATGCTGTATTTCTTGTCGTCCCACATCAACTTGCAATCCACCTTGGTGTAAGGATGATAGCCGTTCATGCGCTGCTGCCACCTTACGCTCCAAGAGGCGGAGAGTTTCTTCCATATCTGATGGTCGAGACCGAAGACAGCCTTGTGCTTCAAGTACTCTAAGGCGTAGAGTGACTTCAAGATGTTGGCATCCGTCTTGTGGTCTTGGTAGATGTAAGCATAGCCCAACTTGATGCGAGTGATGAAACTATTCGGAATCAGCTCCTGCATGTAGATGGTGGCATCGAGGTTGTAGCCCATGTTGTTGAGCTTGCCGATGTTCATCACGTGATACTTGCTGTCCTTTTGCTCCGTCTCCGAAGTCTGAACCCAGTCTATCATGTCTGTGCCGTGGGCATAGAAGCCACTCAATACGGCAGAGAAACCTGTTTGGCGATAGCGAGTTCCTATCTTGAAGGTGGAGTTCTTCTCTGGGTTCAAGGTGATGTCGCCTTGCTGCACCACATTGCTGATATAGAGGTCGGTGTAGGTAGGCATTCTCAAAGCCTTGTTCCAGGAAGCATAAATCTTCCAGTTGTCGTTAGGACGATAACTGACATCTACGCCGGGATAGAAACGGAAGTCGTTGTCGAGCCCTGTGTTCTTGTTAGCCAAGACACCAGCCGAGAGCGTAAAGCCTCCAAAGATGAAGTTGTGCTCCAACATGATGTTGGTGTTGGTGCGTTCGCCCTTGTGGTCGTACTTGCGGTCAGAGCCCGAAATATCCTTATAGTCGTTCTCTGCGAGGATAGAACCAAGGGCAGTGGAGTAGATGCGCTCCTTGCTGATGTCGAATCCAACGGCTGTCTTGCCTAAGAACCAAGAGAGGTTGGCATTCAGTCCACCGCCCCAGATGTCGAGGTTGTGATAGTTTTCGCCAGCTTTGGCTCCTTCCTGTCCACGAATCAACTGGTAGTGGTCCTTGAACTTATTATAATATAAGGTAGGGGAGACCTCCCAAATCTTATCAGCATCTGTCTTGGCTTGGTTGTGAAGGCTCAGTTTGAGCGAAGCCAAACCATGGTCGGTCTTCTCATATTGGTTGTCGTATTTAGCAGAATAGAATGTATTCGCGCCATAACTCTGTGTGGCGATTCCCACTTGTGCTCCGATGTCGAAGCGATGGTCGTAGCTCAGAGAGACATTTGCATAGCCTTGTCCCTTTTCAAAGTCGCTGTTCTCCGTACCTCCATCCGAACGCTTGTAACCTCCGCTTGCCGAATAGCTATGGTTCCACTTGCCAGATTCGAATGCTGTTTGCACTCGTCCTTGCGCTCCGAAGCTACCGAACGAGCCGCCTTCCACGCTTGCGGAAATACCATCGTTCTCTGCCTTCTTGGTCACGATGTTGATAGCACCATTGAATGCCGAGGTTCCGAAAAGACGTGAAGCCGCCCCTTCGAGCACTTCGATGTGGTCGATGTCGGCTAGGGCAACAGGAAAGTCTGAGGCATTGTGACCCGTCTGAGGGTTGGAAATGTTGACACCATTCAAGAGAATGGTAATCTGGTCAAAAGTTCCACCGTTGATGGAGATATCCGTCTGAACACCAAAGCCACCACGCTGACGGACATCCACGCCAGTGGCTAATTTCAATACATCGTTGATGGTCTGCGCCGCCGCACGATGAATGTCGTCGCGGGTAATGACAGACACAATCTTAGGTGACTGCTCCACAGTCATCGGCGCACGGGACCCCGTTACGCTCACAGCATCCAGCTCGTAAGCCTTTCCGCCCTTGTAGAGGGTGGAGTCAACCTTCATGCCCTCTGTGCTCACACCCTCTGCCTTGGCGTGGCTGAGTGTGGTGACGCTGAGAACTCCCACGAGAACCTCTCTTCCCAAAACTGCGAAGAGGGAGTAGCCCTTGTTGGAGAAGCGGTTGAACTTCAAGCTGTTGTGCTTGTTGAAAATTGTTTTGTACATTAATTAAATGTTTATAAATGATTAATAAATGAAGCCGAAGGCGTGTAGGACCTACGGCTTTCGGTGTGCAAAGGTACTGCAAAAATCTGATTAAGCGAAGAGAATGAAAGTTTATTTTCATTCTTGAGCGTGAAGATTTTCTTGAAATCGAAGACAATACAAAATAAATCGCGATAAAAATGCCTTATCTTTGCCATTGCATCAAAAAGATAGAGTTTATTTCTTCAATTTCTGCATAAACGCCTCTTTTATTGTATATTCATGCAAAAATCATAAACAAAAGTCCATTTCTTTGCATAAAATCATCAAAAGATTATCCTATATAAAAAGAATTGTGTAACTTTGCACCCACATAAAGTTATAAATCATAAGAAAATGGCATATATAAGATTGACAGCTGCCGAAGCAGCAGCAATGATTAACGACCAAGATACTATCGGACTCAGCGGTTTCACACCCAACGGTGTACCTAAGGCTACCTTCCGTGAACTTTCCAAGCGAGCTATCGCTGAACACGAGGCAGGCCGACCTTTCCAGGTGGGTATCTTGACAGGAGCTTCTACTTCGCAGAGCATCGAAGGTGACATGGCTGCGGCTCATGCCATCAAATTCCGTGCGCCATTTTCTACCAACAAGGATTTTCGAACACATACCAACCTTGGCGAGATTGACTACGAGGATATGCACCTCGGACACATGGCTGAGCGTCTGCGCCGTGGATTCTATGGCGATATAGACCTCGCCATCATCGAAGTGTCAGACTTGGAGGAGGGAGAGACCACTTGCAAGGCTTTCTTGACTTCTGCCGGTGGTATCGTTCCAACTATCGTTCGATTGGCAAAGAAAGTGCTCATTGAGAAAAATACTTTCCATAGCCCAGCATCTCGCTATCTGCATGATGTCTATGAGATAGCAGAATGCCCATTCCGTCAACCTATCCCAATTCTGAACGTAGGCGACCGCATAGGTAAGGAATATGTGGAGATTGATGCTCATAAGATTATCGGTGTGGTGGAATGTAACATCCCGGAGGAGGCTCGTGCTTTCAAGCCACTCGACCCTGTGACTGAGCAGATGGGCCACAACGTGGCAGACTTCTTGGTCTCTGACCTCAAGAAAGGACACATCCCTCCACAGTTCTTGCCTTTGCAGAGCGGTGTGGGAACCACTTCAAATGCAGTTCTTGAGGCATTAGGACAGAATCCTAATGTGCCTGTTTTCAGCGTTTATACTGAGGTGGTGCAGGATGCAGTAGTGAAGTATATGCGTGAGGGCAGAATCAAGGATGCCTCCTGTTCTTCGCTCACTGTGACCAACGACACCTTGCAAGAGGTATATCAAGACATCGACTACTTCAAGCAACACCTCACCATCCGCCAGAGTGAGATTTCCAACTCGCCAGAGGTTATCCGCCGACTGGGTGTCATTGCCATGAATACTGCCATTGAGTGTGACATCTATGGCAACGAGAACTCCAGCCACATCTGTGGTAGCAAGTTGATGAATGGTATTGGTGGTTCTTGCGACTACGAGCGCAATGGCTACATCTCCATATTTACTACCCAAAGTACCACCAAGAATGGTTGTATCTCTGCCATCGTTCCGATGTGCAGCCACGTGGATAGTACCGAGCACGATGTGGATGTCATTGTTACTGAGCAAGGCGTTGCCGACCTTCGTGGCAAGGGACCTCTTCGCCGTGCGAAAGAAATCATCGAGAACTGCGCTCACCCTGACTATCGCCCTATGCTCCGTGAATACTTGAAGTTCGCCGAGAAGGGCCACGAGCCACAGAGCATGAGAGCAGCTCTCGCCATGCACGATACTTTCCTAAAGAAAGGTGATATGAGATTGACGGATTTCGGCGAGTATTTGAAATAGTTATATAAACTTCTTCTTAAGAGATTATAAGCTTTTTCTTAGCAATGCAAAGACAAATCCTATTACAACAGGAGACAGCTTACCCCTTAATTGGGCGATGGCACGACGTTTTTGCACCTTGACCGTCTCGGCAGAGATGTCCAGTTGCTCTGCAATTTCCTTGTTCTTTTTCCCTTCCATGCAAAGCAGAAACACTTCCCTTTGGAGTGGGGGCAATTCGTCTATCGCAGCGAAGAGCTGGCGATAGACTTCTTCCTTATTGAAAACATCCGAAGTATCATCCACTAACATAAACTCCTGCAAGTTCTCCACTATGCTTTGCCGATAATTGTTGCAAACAGTTTGATGGCGCAGATGATTGAACGCCGAGTTATGTACAGTATTATATAAATAGGAGGAGAATTGGGCGATACTATTGAAGCGAGGGCGACGCTCCCACAGGACTGAGAAAAGTTCTTGTACGATGTCCTCCGCAATCTCTCTTTCCACAAACTGACAGCCATAGCCCACCAAGGCACGATAATATTTATCGTACAAAAGCTCTATCGACTCGTCCTTCCACTGGCAAATCGTAACTATATCAAGTTTGTTTTCCTCTCTCACCATGGTCATGCCTATCACAATGTGGGTGCAAAGTTACGAAAAATACACTATATTTATATACAAATGACACATTTTCTTCATTTTATTCTTTTATTTGTAACCCTTTTTACCCTATAAAGTGTTATTATATTAAACAAAACAACCTATTTTGATTACAAAATGAAAAGAAAGATGATAGATAACTACGATATTAACACACTTGTCAGCAAGATGCTTACAGGCGATATTGACGAGGAAGAGGGAAAGGTACTGCTTAAGAAGGTGGAGGAAAACCCAGCCTTGAGAGATAAGATAGAGGAGCTGATGGACGATGATGATTTCCTATCCCGATACAAGGTTTACCGTTCCATCGATGTGGAAAAAGCCAAGGAGAAGTTCAAGGCTACCATCGAATTGGAGGGAAATGCCTCCTCTAAAGAAAGCGACAGCAAGAAAGCCTTGCAAGTATGGTTACGACGGATAGCTGCATCGGCTGCCATCATTGCCATCGTAATGGTAGCAGGATGGATGCTAATCGGCAAGAAAGCACAAGAGCCTGTCATTACCGCAGAACTCAACCATGCCATCGAACGAGTGCAACAAAACGGCATGAACGGTGCTACTCTTATCGTCGGTGGCAAAGCCATCAAGGTGGCAGATGCCAAGAGTGCCTTGGCACAAGTGGAAGAGATAGAAAAGGAAAACGGAAGCAGCCTATTTGGAGCGGAAGAGATAACGGAAAACTCCCTGATAACGAAGAAAAACAAGGAGTTTTGGATGGTATTGGATGATGGTACATACGTTCACTTGAATTACAATACCTCCCTTATCTATCCCAACCATTTTGTTGGCAACGAGCGAAGGGTCAAGTTGAAAGGCGAGGCTTACTTTGTCATTGCCAAAGACTCGAAGCAACGCCCATTCATCGTAGAGACAGCCAATGGCGATGTCCATGACTATGGTACGGAGTTCAATGTCAACACCATGAAACAGGAAGGGGTAACAAGCGTAGTTCTGGTAAGAGGAAAGGTAGGCGTAAGCAGCAAGCATGGCAAGGAATATCTCCTGAAGCCTGGTGAGATGGCAACCTTGCAAGCAGGCAGGACTCCTAATATCGACAAGGTGGATGTCAACCTCTACACCTCTTGGAACACCGGCAACTTCTTCTTCGACGGTTGCACGCTCTCAGAGTTGATGGAGGTTATCTCCCACTGGTATAACATGAAGGTGGAATATTCTACAGATGACATCAAGGACATCCGATTCACAGGCAGCATTGACAAGTATGAGCCGATGGCTCCTACCCTCAATGCAATAGAGAGTATCACGGGGTTGAAGATTGCCGCCAAAGATGGTCTCATCAGTATAAGTGAATACAAACATTAACATCATACACAACATGAAAAGATTCTTATCAATGATGGCACTTGCTTTGTTTGCTTACATTGCAACAATGGCTGCCAACGTAAAGAAGACCAACTTGAAGGTGCTCTATGTGGGAGGTCACTCTGACATTGAGACCTTTGGTACCCGTGATTATGACAAGGAGGCTAACGCCAAGAGCATCGTGGCTCGAACCGCAGCCTGGAAATCTTTCCTTGAAACTTACTTCACTACCGTAAAGGCCGTGCAAGGAAAGGATTACAACTACAAAATGTCTTACGACTACGACGTGACCATCATTGATGGAGACCCAACTCCCATCACACCACGCCGCACCATTATCGAAAATGGAAGATACAGCAAGTTGATACCTGCCAAGTACTTCCCAGAGAACTTTGATCGTCCAGTCATCACCATCGCCGACGAGAGCGAGACGACAGGTCGCTACATCGGTGTGAAGAACGACTGGTATTGTCTTTGCCTTCTTGGCCATGCCTACAACATGCAGACCAAGAACGCCATCTTCAAGGGGCCATACAAGGTGAAGATTACCACCGAGAATCGTCCTACACCTGCTGGTGCCAAGGAATACGCAGAAATGTGCCAAGAGAAATTACCAGACATGATTCCGATGTGGAAGGTACAAAACAAAGACTATTTTAATACCAAGGGCTATAAAGTAGGTATGGTAACTCGACAATGGGGTTATCTCGACTCTCCTGATGCCGAGATTATCTCTGGTGGTGAGAGTGCCAAGAGCTATGGCGCCATTTCCATTGGCCGCCACGCCAACTTCCTACATTGGGGATTCTCAGCCTCTCCTGCTGATATGACGGAAGAGGCTAAGCCAGTATTCCTCAACGCAGTTATCTACATCAATAAGTTCAAAGGTCATCATATTATTGCTCGCAAACTTAATGAAGGAATCTCCACACGCACAACTGTTGACGAGCATAAATACACAGTAAGCAAAGAAAACTATGATGCTTACAAAGAGATGATTGAAAGTTACAACCAACAAACGAAACATTTGGCGGACTCACTTAAAAAAGTTGTAGCCGCTGGAGAAAAGCCTAATGAGACAGAGAAGATGTATATGCAGATGGCAGAAAATCCTCAACCTGTCCCATCCTATATTGACTATGTAAAGGAAAGAGCTGGAAACTTATATGAAATGTTTGGTACAGATGTTGACAAATATGTAAGCTACTATACCGAGAACCGCCCTTATTTCTATGGTAGTCTCAACGGATATGATGTAGCTCTCGACGAAGATGCCAAAAGCCTTGGCATCGCCAACAACGATAAGCGCATCCTTGATAAGGCTATCTCCATGTGGGAGAACAGCCAAGACGTAGAGAAAGCCAAGCGCATCCTCTATCGCTATACCTTGCTTCGCTACGACAATGCCAAGCAGTGGCGTGAGTGGTACAACAAATACCAAAGCAAGCTTTTCTTCACAGAGAGCGGTGGCTGGCTTTGGCTCGTCAACGACCTCGACCCAAAAACTCCAGGCAACGACTACAGCGTCCTCAAATTCTATGATTTCGATGAAAGCAAGATAGCTCCCATCAAAGAGAAAGCAACCAAGGAAGAGCCTGTAGCCCTGTCATCAGCAGTCAGTACCGCAGGAAAGGACAAGGAGATTGTCATCCGTATGAAGATTTATCCTGGCTATCACATCTATGCAGAGGTAAGCGACCAAGACCCTTATATCCAGACTACTTATGATCTCAAGGCAGAGGGTGACGCAAAGCTCGTTGGCGAACTACAGAAGCCAACCGGCAGACCCATGGCAGGTTCCAAGTCTATCATCTTGGAGGGTGAGCAAATCTTCCGTCAGAAAGTGGAGGGAAACAATGGAAAGGTTACTTTTACCGTCAACTATCAAGCTTGCGACAGTCATGCTTGCTTGATGCCTAAGTCCAAGACTATCACCATAGAACTGTAATATCCATGTTTAATTATATAAGAGAGAGTATGAAAGATTTGAAAAAAATGAAACACAACCTCTTCGCCACATCGCTCATCCTTGGAGCGATTACATTCGGGGGGGGCAAGTCCTGTCATGGCGCAACAGCCTAAGAGACAGACAGTGACCATCAACGCCAAGTCGATGAGTGTAAAGCAGTTCTTCGCCGATGTGAAGAAGCAAACAGGCTTGAACTTCATCTACAGCACAGACTTGGCGGCTAAGTTGCCACACATCAGCGTGAGTGCCACCAACCGTCCTTTGCGACAAGTACTCGACGAAGTAATGGATAAGGTGAACTGCCGTTATGAGATTGAGGGTAACATCGTGACTATCACTCGCCGCATCGCAGGTGAGCGAGTACGCAATGTATCGGGTGTCGTCACCGACGAGAGCGGCGAGCCTTTGATAGGTGTGTCCGTATGCATCGACGATAGCAAGGTATGTACCATCACCGACAGCAAGGGTTTCTATACTTTAAAGGTGCCAGCCAATGCCTGTTCCTTGAAGTTCAGCTACCTCGGCATGAGTACAGCAGAAGTTCGTCTCGGCAATGGAAGAAATCCTATCAAGCGAGACATACAGATGGGAACCGACCATGAACTTTCCGAAGTTGTAGTGACTGGATACCAGGAAATTTCCAAGCCTAAGATGACAGGTTCTGTCACCACCATCACATCAGCCAAGTTGGACGAGCGTTACACGACAAATATCATGAACAACCTCGAAGGCCGTGTGGCAGGTCTTTCCACCTATAACGGCAAGATGACCATCCGTGGTACCTCCTCGCTCTATGCCGAGACTACCCCATTGTTGGTAGTGGATGGAGTGCCTGTGGAAGGAAGCATCGACGACCTCAACCCTTACGACATCGAGAGCGTAAACGTATTGAAGGATGCCGCAGCCAACGCCATCTATGGTGCCCGAGCATCCAATGGTGTCATCGTCGTGACCACCAAGAACGCCAAGAAGGCGGGCAAGATAGACATCGACTTCGCTGCCAACCTCACGGTCTATGAGAAGAAGAACGTGGATTACGCTGACAACTTCTACATGACTCCAGAGCAACAAGTGGATGCAGAGGCTAATTTTTGGGATTATTACTTCTTCCACAATGATGGAGAGGTGACCGACCCATTGAAGAATGCCGAACAAGCTATAAGTCAAGGTACACAGATGGTAACTCCTATTCAATATGCTTATTATCAGAAAGCATTGGGTAATATCACAGACGAAGAACTGCAAAGTCAGTTGGCTTCCCTCAAGAAGAACAACTACGCCAAAGATTATGCCAACGCAGTCTATAAGCAAAGAGTGATGCAGCAATACAACCTCTCGCTGCGTGGTCGCTCCGACAAGTTCACCAACAACCTGACCCTCAACTACAAGTATGATAACAGCGGACTGATCAATCATTTCGCCAACCAGTTCAATGCACAGTACAAGGGTTCCTACAATGTAGCCAAGTGGCTCACTGCCTCCATGACCATCAACGGCATCTATAGCAAGAGTAAGGAAGCTGGCTACGATTACAATGGTTCTTATGCTAACATCTGGGCGCAACCAGCCTATATGCCATTCTACAATGCCGATGGCAGCGTGAAGGGACAGCACTACTGGTTTGATGGTGATGATTACTTGACCTTCGATTCTCCTTTCGAAGACTTAAGCAGTAATCCTGTGGATGAATACTACAAGAACACACAGGTTTCTCGCCGTCAGTATATGCGCTATCATGGTGACTTGCTCTTCAAAATCATCGATGGCTTGACCGCCAACGCCCAGTTTGTCTATGAGACCAATCATAATACAACCGAATGGCTTGCCACACAAGATAGCCACGTGATGCGTACCATGCGCAACGCCTACTACTATCAGGCAGCCGATGGTACGATCAAAAACTATGTGCCTACCACTGGCGGTATGTTACGTACCACCAATATCGATGGCAGATATTGGACGGCTCGTGGTCAGCTCAACTACAGCAAGACTTTCGGCAAGCACGACATCATGGCTATCGCAGGTTTGGAGTTCCGTGAGACCAAGCAAACTGGTTCCAAGGCTTTGATGTTAGGTTATGATGACCAGTTGCAGACCAGTTCTACTCATACCATCGACTTTAGTACATTGAGTACAATGACTTACTCACCCTATTTCTTTGGAGCTTCTGGGGGCTATCCTGCATCTCAGTTTGTATTTAGTCCTTATATAGAGGAAGGCATGGGTGTTTTGACAGAACAACACCACAAGTATGCCTCAGGTTATTTCAACCTTACTTATACATACGACGAAAAGTATAATGTATTCGGTTCGTTCCGTAAGGACTATGCCGACGTATATGGTTTGAACGCCAAATTCCGTGGTACACCACTTTGGTCAGTAGGTGCAGGATGGCTGATACATAACGAAGACTTCATGAAGGACATTAAGTGGGTAAATTTCTTGAAACTCCGTGTTAGTTATGGTGTGACGGGTAACATCTACCAAGGTGCAACCAGCTACATGACCGCTACTTCGGGAAGCCTCAACAGTTACACCAACTTACCATACGGCACCATAGAGAGTCCTGCCAACCCTAACTTGAAATGGGAGCAGAGCCGTACCACCAACATCGGTATCGATTTTGGATTGCTCAACAATCGTCTGCGTGGTTCCATCGACTACTATAATAAAGTGGCAAAAGATGTATTCTCTTATCGCACACTCGACCCAACCACAGGTTTCAGTTCCATGTTCGTGAATATGGCATCCATGCGTAACCGTGGTGTGGAGTTGCAGATTACCTACGATTGGCTAAGAGCAGCAAGCCGCAAGGGATGGAGTTGGACCACCAACTTCACCATGTCGCACAACAGCAACATCGTAACCGACGTGGAGAATCCATCTACCAGTGCATATCAATTGATTTCCAGACCATACGTCAAAGGAAAGCCATCCAGTGCCCTTTGGTCTTACCGCTTTGCTGGTATCAGCGACCAAGTCGGTGAGAAAGGTCAAACCCTCTTCTATATCGAGGATGGTGGAACCTCTCATAATGCTTCAGGTAAGAGCACCAGCATCTTGGAATACTCAGGACAGAGCGAGCCAAAGGTGATTATGGGTATGGACAACAGCGTGAGATGGAATGGTTTCTCATTCAGCATCTTGATGGCTTACTATGGAGGTCACATGATGAGAGCCTTGACCCACGATGAAACATTCTCTACCAGTTGGAGCACCGCTGTAGCCAGCTATTTCTTGAATGCCTGGACACCAGAGCATCCTACAGATATTCCTGGTCTTGGCAGATATGCATCAACATCTCTTGGTTCAGAAACAATGTATGCCAACAATGCCATCCATCATGCAGATTTTTTGAAGATTAGAAACATCGTATTGGGTTATGACTTCCCACAAGAGTGGTTCAGAGGTACTGGCATCAACCGATTGAGCTTGCGCTTCCAGATAGATAACCCTAAGTATCTGTGGGTGGCAAATAGCGTACATGTCGATCCTGAGACCCTTGGACTCCGCAACCAGAGTTCCTACATCTTTGGTCTGAACATCAGTTTCTAATCTCTATGTATGGTACAAACGATAAAAACGAAAAACAATGAAAAAGATAATATGTAGTTTATTGGCTGTTGCGGGACTCTTGATGAGCTCTTGCGAGAGTTTCACCGACTTGGAGCCAAAAGGCAAGAACCTGCTCACCACCACCGACCAACTTGAAATGCTGTTGAATACAGAATATGATGGAAGTGCAAAAGACATGCGCCTCATAGCGGGTGACATGATTTATGCTTTCAGTAATATCGCAACTACCATCAGTCAACCTGTCAAAACACGCAATGTCATCATCTGGACCTACGATGAGGCTAATATGGATAAGATGGCAGAACTGACATCTTCTGATACAGATTACTCAACCTATTATGGATATATTGGCAAGATTGCCAATCCTATCCTTACAAAAGTTGATGAAGCCTCTGGTTCAGATGCAGCCAAGAAAGCGTTAAAATGTGAAGCCTTGACGCTGCGTGCTTGGTCGCTCTATATCTTGGTCAATAAATTTGCCAAGGCTTACAATCCAGCAACAGCCGCAAATGATCCTGGCATCATCAATCTCACGGAAGATAAAGATATCCAAGTAGCACAGCCTAAAAGTACGGTACAAGAAATCTACGACCAAATCTTGAAGGATGTCAATGAAGCCATTGACCTAAATGGACTCCCAGAAGTTGCCGTCAACAAGATGCGTTTTTGCAAGCCTGCCGCATACGCCGTCAAGGCATTAGCTCTGCTCAATATGCAAAAGTATGATGAGGCAGAAGAGGCAGCCAAGCAAGCAATTACCATCAATGGTGTCATCAACAATTACAATACCACATATTTAGGAACCACACAAGGCTATATGACTGGCGGTATTTACCCTGTCATCAACCGTGGTAAAAAAGGAACAGACGAGGATTATTTCTTAACAGGAAATCTTGATTTCTATAATGCCTATACCCCTGAAACCATGGCTAACTTTGAGGACGGACATGCCTATAAAGACAAAATGAGTAACATGAACATGGCATACGATTACCTCATGGATGCAGGAGAAAGCATGTTGGGTGAAAAAGGCTTTAATTTTACCTACGACCTCAATTCCCTATGGAATGATGGTGGACTCCGTTCTACCCAGATGTATCTCACTATAGCCGAATGCGAGACCCATAAAGGCAACTACGACACCGCTATGGAGTATCTTGATAAAGTGCGTGTCAACCGTATCGCCCCTGAGAAATATCAACCTCTCAAAGGTACAGTGAGTACAGAAACGGAGGCTATCAAGCACGTCAAGCAAGTGACCATGAATGAGGATATTTATTCCGTGAACATCTTCATAGACAAGAAGCGTTGGAACCAGTTGGATGGATGGAAGCAAGACTATTCTCGTACTTTGGCAGGCAAGACCTACACCATCAAGCCAGACAGCAAGATGTGGATATTCCCATTCCCTCAGAATGTTCTCAACAACAATCCTCAAATTACACAGAACTATAAAGAATAAAAGACATATCTCATGAAAAAGAGTATTTTAATTTCTGCAGCAGCCATCATGATGGCTGCTGCTTGCAATGCACAAAGCAAACCTACAAGTGGTACCTTTACCATCAAAGGCAATCTTAGTGATGTACAAGACACATTAGTTATTCTTGGTTGCGACTACAAAGATGTTAGGGGTGCAAAACTTGCAGATTTAGTAACAAAGAAAGGAAAGTTTGAATACAAAGTTCAACTAGACACCCCCAAGAACATCATTTTCTATCAGCCTTTCTCCAGACAGAAAGGAAATCCATTCGTGGTTTCAGGTTTGATTCCTGCTATCCCTGGCGAGACCGTTGAGTTAAAAGGCACAGTAGCTTCGTTCCAAGTAAAAGGAGGAGATTTCTACAAACAATACAACAACCTGAATAATATCTTGCAAGAATATCAAAAGGTTTCTTTTGATGAAGGCAAAAAGTATGAAGACAAGGTAAAAGACTCCAAGGATAAGGCGATAAAAGAAGAAGCAGGAAAAGCCTACGAGGCTGCCATGAAGGTAGCACGAGAAAAAATGCATACCGAACTTACTGCCTATCTCAATGCTCACAAGAACGAGGAAGCCTCAGCATACGTAGCATCCTTCCTGGAGCCAAAAGATTTAAATATGGTCATGAGTACCTTGGATCCAAGCATCGTCAACGGTAGGTTGAAAGGCATCTTCGATGCGGTCAAAGTCCGCTTGGAGGCTGAAAATATGCGCAAGGAAGCTGAAAAGAATGTCGCAGACGGCAAGATGGCTCCAGATTTCACTCTGAAAGACATCCAAGGAAAGGATTTCTCGCTATCTTCTCTCCGTGGCAAGTACGTTATCCTCGACTTCTGGGGTTCATGGTGTGGATGGTGCATCAAAGGTATGCCTGAGATGAAGAAGTATTATGAGAAATACAAAGGCAAATTTGAAATCGTAGGTGTGGATTGCCAAGATACAGAGGCCAAGTGGAAGGCTGCCGTGGAGAAGCATCAGTTGCCTTGGGTTCACGTCAAGAATGAGAGCAAGGACCTCACTCCAGAAAAGTATGCCGTGACAGGTTTTCCTACCAAAGTCATCATCAATCCCGATGGCACTATCAACAAGACCATCGTTGGTGAAGACCCTGAGTTCTACAAATATCTCGATACGTTGTTTGAGAACAAATAACCATATTCTAAAAGAATTCTAACTGCATTATAATAATATATGAACAAGAAATCATTTTCGCTGCTGATGGTAGCAGCAACACTTGCCCTAACTGCCAATGCACAGGGCAAATATACCATCAAAGGAGAATTACAAAACGCCGAAGGACAAAAGATATATTTATCTAAAGGTGAGTTTGGAAACGTAGAGACAGATAGCACTGTCATTACGAATGGTAAGTTTACATTCAAGGGTGAAATCGATGGACCATTCGAAAGTGCCAGTTTGCTGATAGGTAATCAGATGGACTATCGAAACGCCAAATCTTGGCAAGTTGCCATTGAGCCTCTTACTATCTATGTATCAGGCGATGCCAACAAACAAGATGGGGTCACAATAAAGGGTGGCAAGGTACAAGATGAACTGAACCGTATGAACAAGGAGATGGAGGTGTTCCGTGCTCCCCTCATGAAGTTGAACGATGCCTATTATGCCCAAACCACCAAGGAAGGCAAAGATTCAGTGAGCAAGCTCATGGAACCTTATCAGAAGCAATATGCTCAATACACCCAAAACTACATGAAGACTCGCACCGACTCCTATTTTGCCCCTCAATATTTAGTAATGGATATGGGCAATATGGCTTACGAGGATATCAAGGCTATATGGGAAAAGTTCTCTCCTGAGGTTCAGAAATATGGTATGAGCGCAAAGGAAGTAAAGTCAGAATTGGAGACTTTGGCAAAGGTTCGTCCTGGCTGTCCTGCACCTGACTTCACCGCCAACGACATCAATGGCAAGCCTTTCACGCTCTCTTCGCTGAAAGGCAAGGTTGTCATCATTGACTTTTGGGCATCTTGGTGCGTGCCTTGTCGCAAGAGTAATCCTCACATGCGTGAGCTTTACGCCAAATACCACAAGAAGGGATTGGACATGGTATATGTTTCCGACGATGACAGCAATCCTGCTAAATGGAAGGCTGCTGTGGAGAAAGACCAACTCGTGGGCGATGGCTTCCACCATGTGCTCCGTGGTTTGAAGATTACTGATAAGGCGAAATACACCTTTGACAAGACCAATGACATCTCCGACAAGTACGCCATCCACTACTTGCCTACCAAGTACTTGATAGACAAAAAGGGCAATATCGTCTGCAAGATTAACGAGGGCGAGGATGCCAAGCTCGATGCTCAAATCGAGAAACTCTTGAATGAGAAATAAGAATCTCTCTCTTTATATACACAAATAAGCGAGGCTGAAACAGAAAAGGTCAAGCAAGAATCTCTAAAGGAACTTGCTTGACCTTTATTTATTACGTTGGGCGAGAGGTTTCTGATAGGTTTATCTTATTTTGGAGATAGCATACAAAGGTATCACCTTTACTTTTTCATATTTCCCAAAAGGTTCAAGACAGGCACGAATGCCATATTCACATCCCTTCTTCTTTATAAAATAATACATACTCTGCATAGAGCCACGAACACCAGCTTTCACTTCTATAGGTATAATTTTCCCCTCATGCACAATAACGTAATCGACTTCTGCTTGGCCTTCGTTCCCAGCTCTTTGCCAATAATAGCACTCTGGACGATAAGTAGAGGGGTGATATTTTATCAACTCCAATCCTACAAACATCTCTGCCAGTCCGCCTTTGTTGGTAAACTCGATAACATCGGACAATAACAACTCTTCAGGTTTCAATCCTAACAATGTTTGCATCAAGCCAACATCCATAAAGAGAAACTTTTGGAATTTTGGATTGATATCTGCCCCTAAAGGAACTCCATTTGCAGTTGTGTGGATTACTGGGATTGTCAAACCGGCTAAAGTCAGAAGTGATAACGCTTCCTTGACGCTGGCAGAATTGGAACTACCTTCTACACGTGAATAAACAAATTTACCTCCAGCTTGTTGTGCAATAGACTTCAAAGCGTTAATCAATAAAACAGGTGAAATTCTGCTGCCGTATTTGCTAAAGTCATCTTGATATGTTTCCAAAATATCCCGATGTACCTGGGCACATTTCAGATAATCTTTTTGAGTAACCCACAGACGCACCGCTTCAGGCATTCCACCCACTAAGAAATAGGACCGAAGCTGTTCGATTAACTGGTCGTGCATGACTGACGGCAATGGATTGTCAATGTCAGCAACCTCATTCTTGTATTCCCTCAGCATCTGCATATTGTTTGCATCCAAAAACTCGTCAAAAGAGAATGGATACATGAACAAAGAACGGATTCTACCTACACCAAAAGAAGATAGATCTCGTAAAGCGAACTCCAACAAAGAACCTGCGGCGATGACATGCAACTCTGGGTAATCCTCATAGAAGAATCGCAGGGCAGATATGGCACGCTTAGACTCCTGTATCTCATCGATAAAAAGCAAGGTTTGGATGGTCTTCGTTCTTCCATTCCAATAGGTCTGTATCTATGTGTCTTTTGTAATATATTCTGTTCATAATTGTAATGTGTTGATATTCAGGTGCAAAGATAATAATAAATATGATAACTCTACAAAAATAGCCCCTAAAAAATACTAAAACTTTCTAAAAACATGGGGATAAAAATGAAGAAAGTCTATAAAAAACAGGGGGTAAAGCTGATTCTATTGACTTTTGATACTGGCTGTCATTTAACTTATACTTTTGCAAAAGTAAAATATTTTAGAAATGAAATCGTTAATAAGAAAAGAATCCAAGTTTTAAATATAATAGGATTGTTATGAGATTAAATTTAAGTTCGCAAATCGTACTTAATAAAGTACCAGTAGAATTCTATAAGCCTAAGACAACAGTAGAATACTCAGAAATCTCTAGGATGGAGAAAATACAGACCGACATCTTTGCTTCCATCGGCGAGGGTGCTGGTCATGTAGTTGATGGCATAGAGAAAGGCATCCAAGCTGCCCAGCATGAAGGTAAATTTTATGTGATGGCATTGGGCACCGGGTCTTCCCTGACCCCTGTATATCAGGAGATGATAAAACGCTACCAAGAGAAAAAACTCAGTTTTCGCAATGTGGTGGTATTCAATGCCTATGAGTATTATCCCCTTCAGAAAAACAGCTCGCTCAGTTGCCTCAATCAGTTGAAGGAACGTTTCCTAAACCATGTGGATGTAGCCGAGCAGAATATCTTCTCACTTGATGGGCATATCGGTCAAGATGCAGTGCAAGACTGCTGCCGTCTCTACGAACAACGCATCAAGACTTTTGGAGGACTGGATGCAGCCCTCATCGGAATAGGACGTATGGGTAACATCGCTGCCAACGAACCTGGTTCCGGCATCCATTCCCTGACTCGCCTTATTCTGATAGGCAATACATCCCGTGAGGAGATGGAAAATAGTGGCAAGACCAAGGAGTCAGTTCCTCCTTGTTCCTTGACAATGGGTATTGCCACTTTGCTCTCGGCCCAAGCAATCTATTTGACTGCTTGGGGTGATGAAAAGTCTGAAATCATGCAAAAAGTCGTGGAAAGTTCAGTCACAGATACCTTGCCAGCATCTTTCTTGCAGACCCATCCCAATGCCCACGTGGTACTCGATCTAAGTGCAGCGGCACACCTTACTCGCATAGAGCATCCTTGGCTCGTCACGTCTTGCCATTGGACCGACAAATTGGTGCGCTCTGCGTTGGTATGGCTTTGCCAAAAAATCAACAAGCCTATCTTGAAACTCACCAACAAGGATTACAATGAGAACGGATTGAGCGAACTCTTGGCACTCTATGGTTCTGCTTACAATGCCAACATCAAGATATTCAACGATTTACAGCATACCATCACAGGGTGGCCTGGTGGCAAGCCAAATGCGGATGACACGTATCGCCCTGAGCGTGCCACGCCTTATCCAAAGCGTGTCATCGTCTTCTCTCCACACCCAGATGATGATGTCATCTCTATGGGTGGAACCATACGCCGCCTTGTTCAGCAAGGACATGATCTCCATGTGGCATACGAGACTTCTGGCAACATTGCCGTGGGCGATGAGGAGGTGACAAGATTCATGCACTTCATCAATGGTTTCAACCAACTCTTCGCTGATTCCAAGGATAGCATCATCTCTAATAAATACAAAGAAATCAAGCAGTTCTTCGTCAAGAAGAAGGAAGGGGACTTCGATACCAAAGACATCTTGACCATCAAGGGGTTGATTCGCCGTGGAGAGGCACGCACCGCTTGTACCTACAATCAGATACCTCTTGACCACGTTCACTTCCTCGACTTACCTTTTTATGAGAGCGGCAAGATAGAAAAACTGCCGATGACAGAGAAGGATGTAGAAATCGTCAGAGCTTTGTTGCAAGAGGTGAAGCCACACCAGATTTATGTGGCAGGCGACCTTGCCGATCCTCACGGAACTCATAAGAAATGTACAGATGCTGTTTTGGCAGCCATCGACCTTGAGAAAGAAGCTGGTGCAGAATGGCTGAAGGATTGTCGCATCTGGATGTATCGTGGAGCCTGGGCAGAGTGGGAAATAGAGAACATCGAAATGTGTGTGCCACTGAGCCCTGAGGAACTAAGAGCTAAGCGTAACTCTATCTTGAAACATCAGTCACAGATGGAGAGCGCACCTTTCTTGGGCAATGACGAGCGCCTTTTCTGGCAACGTGCTGAGGATCGCAACCGTGGTACAGCCAAGTTGTATGATAATTTAGGACTTGCTTGTTACGAGGCAATGGAGGCATTTGTGGAGTACAAGCCTTTGTAAAATAGTAAAAAAGTATAATAATTAGCATAGTCTTATTGGACTGTGCTAATGTTTTTGTACTTTTGTTTTTAATTTAACAACCAAAATAAAAGAAAAAGAACTATGCGTGTAATTATTGAAAAAGACTATGATAAGCTGTCGCAGTGGGCTGCTGATCATGTCGTTGAGGCTATCAATAAGTTCCAGCCATCGGCAGAACGTCCATTCGTGTTGGGATTGCCTACGGGTTCTTCACCTCAAGGCATGTATGCCAATTTGGTGAAGGCGGTGAAGGAAGGCAAGGTTTCCTTCAAGCATGTACTGACATTCAATATGGACGAGTATGTAGGCTTACCAGAATCGCATCCAGAAAGTTATCACTCATTTATGGCAACCAATCTCTTCGACCATATCGACTGTCCTAAGGAGAACATCCATATTCTCAATGGCAATGCCGAGGACTTGGAAGAGGAATGTCGCCATTATGAGCAGATGATAGAAGATGCAGGTGGAATCGACCTCTTCATAGGTGGAATCGGACCAGATGGTCATATTGCCTTTAATGAGCCATTCTCTTCGTTGACCTCTCGCACTCGTGTGAAGACCTTGACCACAGACACGAAGATTGCCAATTCTCGTTTTTTCGACAACGACCCAGAGAAGGTGCCTAGTTTGGCTTTGACGGTGGGTGTCGGTACGGTGATGGCTGCCAAAGAAGTGATGATTCTCTGCAATGGCCACAACAAAGCTCGTGCTCTACAGGCGGCCATCGAGGGACCGGTCACACAGGCTTGGACCATCAGTGCTTTGCAGCAGCATCAGCATGGCATCATCGTTTGTGACGAGTTGGCTACCGATGAGTTGAAGGTAGGTACATATCGTTACTTTAAAGATATAGAGAAAGACAACTTATAAGAAGTTTAGGTCGTGTCTATATGACACGACCTTTTTGAAAGGATGTAATGTTTAAGCAGATTTTTTATTTTGCCACGAGTACTTCTTGTTCCTCATAGCTGTCGAAGCCGATGCTTATGTCTGCACCGTTGCGCTCAAAGATGTCGAGCAATTTCTTTTGCATCTCAGGGTCGATGAGAATCTCGCCCTTCTTGGCTTTGTAATAGCGTCGCTCGGTATAGGGCGTGCAGTGAGAGAAGTAGTGGGTATTGCCTGATGGCATGGTGTCGTATATGTTTTTGAAACCTCTCGCCCAACGTTGTTTTTCCGTAACGAGATGGTAAGGACAAGTGTTTTCTCCCAATGCCAAATGACTTACGTTCATCACAAGATACGTGTCGGCCTCAGAGAGCGACTTGAGATAATTCTGATGACGAACACAAGTGTTACTACGACTGCATGATGACATGGGACACGTTGCATCCCATGAAATGTTCTTGACTTTGTTTTCTTCCATGATTCTAAGATTTTTTATCTGATACGATTCATAAAAACGATAAAAGAAGGCACTTGCAGATTTTTCTCCTGAGGTAGAGAACACTGCCTGCCGAGGTAACATATACTGTCTGCCTAGGACAACAAACTGCCCTCAGTCAGGGCAGTTTACTGCTCAAGCCAGACAGTATATGCTACCTCGGCACGGAGAATTGGGAGTAAGAGCATCTGCTAGATTATCGCAAATCATCGCTTATTCCACATATCACTAAGAATATCTTAAGCGATTGTTATTCTGTATGTTATATATCGTGATATGTGCTCATAGACATAGCACTCACATAGCACGACATGACACTCCTATCCCATTTTCTCCAAAACTTGCTTATGCGGTAAACCTAGGAACAAGCAGATAGGCTGGTCCCCTGTTCGTGCGTTTCATTTTACAACCCAAGTATTTCATAGACTGACCAATTCGTATCTTGGTACTGCGATTGGAGGTGAGCATCGGATATTGCTGATGCAATGCCTCGAATATCTCCGAAACCAACATCCATTTGCCATCTGCGTCATTCTTGGGAGCTTGAAAACAAGCCTTTAGCATCACCTCCATGTCATCTGTCTTGAAATAAGGATAGTTGCACATCTGTACACGAGCTACTTCCTCATTGCTGAACCAATAAGGAGTTTGCTGGTCACGAAGTTCGTAAACGACCTGGGCATACAACTGCTCATAATCGATAGGCGAACCATTGTCGATATATTTGCCGGTAGGAATGCGGATGCAGATGAAGCGGCGGCTTCCCGTAGGGTCGCAAAGTGGATGCTCGTCGTTGGTCGTCGCCAAGAACGAAGCATAGCGAGGGCGATCTTCCTGGCTCTTGCCAAAGATAGGACGCCCGTTCACCTTGATCTTTGACAGGGTTTGCTTCAACTTGCCTTGCTGTGAAGCTCCCATGTTGGCAAACTCGTCTATGTTGACAAAGAGATTGTGAGTGAGTGCCATCTCTGTGTCAAACTTGTTGCCGAAGTTGATGTGGTCGAGGAAATACGCTCTCAGCTTCTCTGGCAAAAGTCGATTGGCAAAGGTACTCTTGCCACAACCTTGCTGTCCGATAAAAACAGGAGTTACCTCATTGCCATGCAGCATGTCCATGTGGAGCCAATGTGCCACCGAGGAACGAAGCCAAGTGGCGCACCACCCCAACTGTTCGCTGGTGATGCCTGGGATGCGACTGAAAAGTTCGGCGACATGATTCTTGCCATCCCATACAGGCAACTCATCCAAGTAGGACTTGATGGGGTCGAAGTCGGGAATGGCCTCCGAACTAATATACTCCTCAATGTCTTGGCGTGGAGAACTTTTGCCGCCGATGCCCAACTTCTTGGCTCTCCGCACGATGGTATTGAGACTCTCCTTCGTAAAGACTTTCCAAACAAGCGGCAGTTTCTCCTCCTGTTTCTCTTCCCCGTCAAAGGTTTCATCCGCAGTTTCTCCTGACACCTCCTCCACTTCATCGCTCTCGTGGATAACGACAAACTCAGTTTTTCCACTCAAGAGATTGCGACGGAACTCATAGTTCTCCTCCAAGAAGGCTTCCACAAGACAAACGTTAGACAAGTTGCCTACATTCTCGTTGGTTGTTTCCAACGCTCCAATAGATAAATTTTTCTTTTTCATGATAATTAATTATTAATATAACAATGTTTATTTTATGCCGACAGACCGTAAGTATTATGTCGTGTCATGTGTGTGCTATGTCAACATATTATATAGCACAATATGTAATCTCCTGTAAATTAGTAGCTTATCTTACAAAGAGTGATATGTGACATATAAGAACGGCATGGTCGCTCCATTTTTCTATCGACAATGCAAAGATACAACATCGAGAAGCCTTTTGCAAGTTTTCCCTGAAAAATAGAGCTGTTTTCTGCAAAATCGGGAAAAACCAAGGGGTAACAGGGAAAACTTTAGGGAAAAATAATAAATATTTACATGAAGGACCATGAAGTTAGAGTAGGGGGCATTTCTGCTGCCATGGAAAACAAAGTATCATTACGAATGTTACGAATGGTGAAAATCTTGTCATCATGGCTGCAAGACGTGTGGACAAAAGCAAATCTTACCTCAAAAAGAGCTTCTATATGCTATTGCCAAGGCAGGTATGGCTAAGCAAATCACTTCGACAGCATTCATTAAAAAGTATAATCTTCGTTCAGCAAGCAGCGTACAAAGTGCCATTAAGAAACTGATGGAATATCATTTGGCTTCTACCTCGCAAGCTACCTATTATATAGATGACCAACTGATGGGGCTATTGGCTGAAGGCATAAGATTTGTCAAAAATGAAGATTCGTAAAACTTGGTTTAAGCAGGTGAACCACCAACTTATGGTATCACCCGCTTGTTTTAGTAAGAGAGAGTCTTATTTTCTTTTAGGCTTTGCCTTTAATGCTGTTGGACGCATGGAATACTCTTTTTTGCCATAAGTTGGTGTATTCAGAAGGCATATAGGTATTTTGCTTCCATTCTTAGAAATCTGTTCTAATACTTTTTCCAAAGCTGCAGCATACTCTTGGTGGATGAAAGCATCATCTCTGTTGTTGTCGTTATAAGCAATATAACGGAGATATTCCACGCATTTGTTAAACCACGTGGTAGGAATTTCTTCAGAATTATAGTAACTCAAACGAGCGATAAATTTCAGACGATCAATCAATTTCTGTTGATTGACAGCGGGATTGGCAATCATGGCATCAATATGCTTGATAGCTACATCATATTTTTTGTCACGTATTGCTTCATTGATGCGAATCATCTCACAGTTGAATTCTTTGCCCTCAAAATTGCAAAGAGCTTCTATCTCGTTGAGATTGCCATAAGAAGTTTCTTTTGCCAATTTTTCATCGACACTCTTCTTACTAAAGAGTTGGCAATACTGTGAATAGTTATTAGAAACGTCTTTCAAGTAAGGTGTCATTCCAGAAATGCAAGAGTAGAATATATGCCATACGTCTTGTTCTGTGAGTTTAGCACCCCCTTGGATTAGTTCGTTAAAAGCTGTGTTGACATCATTGTGCGCATAGACCGAGTTCTTGTAGATGATATAGTTTTCCAATAATTGACGGTCACGCTTTCCCTTGTTATACTGTTCTTCCAAATAGAAAGAGCGCATTTGTGGATTGAGGGCGCATTTACCTGTAATGATGAATTGTTCGGCAGACTGCCTGCTGCTACTGCGATGCACAGCTTCCTCTGTATTAGGGTCAACAAACATATATGTAGGGTAACTATGTACTTCATATTTTTTTGCTAATTCTATGCCTTCACCATTCTCAGCGTCAATCTTGGTACATACGAAGTGATTGTTGTAGAAGCCACCTACAGCAGGCAAAGTGAATACTGTTGTTGCCATATTAAGGCATGGACCACACCACTGCGTGTAAAAGTCGATGAATATCAACTTGTTCTCTGTTTTTGCCTTGGTTACAATTTCTGCCCAAGGTTGATGGTTGAAGTTGATGCCTGGGTTAGCGACATCAACTTCTGTATTGTCAGCAGCTTTAGCGGTAAATAAAGAAACCGCCAAAAGTGCTATCATAATTAATTTTCTCATAGGTTATTTTATCGTTTAACGCTCATATTGAGGCATATCATTGAAACTTAATACTGTCTCGGGAACAGGCATGATGTACCGTGGGTCATTGGCAGGTAATGTCCAAGAACCTTCATTGCCAGCATCATGAGTGATGGTTTTGGCAAACCAACTTTCACGGTTGAGACGCTTCAAATCGATAAGACGTGTCAATCCATTGAAAGCAAATTCTTTACGGCGTTCATCTATAACCATTTTCAATACCTCTTCCTTTGAAAGAGAAGTAGGAGTTGTAAAATGCTCATTGTTCTTGATACGCATGTCACGTAACTCGTTGAGATATTCCAGTGCCTTGTTAGGGTCGCCAATACGAGCTTCACATTCTGCAGCAGTAAGGTAAACCTCAGGGGTAGAGAGACCACAACTCATATTAATATAAGGTGCAAAGATTGTGTAGCCTGGAAAATGTACTGGCGATCCACCTGTAGTATATGGATTGAACTCATCCTTGGCAAAGAAGAGGGAAAGACGCATATCCTCGCCATTAACAGGTAAATTGCGAGAGAAAGTATTGAGAAGCTCATCGCTAGCAGCCACTTGCTTAAAAAGATAAGAGGTACCATCAAAAAGACGAGTATAAACATTCTCCACGTTTTTGGACTCATCAGGGAATTCTTCATCTTCATTTGATGCTAATACGATACGTCCCCACTGACCTTGTTTGGCCTTGTAGAGTTTGTAATCCAAGAGTTTGTCGTTTTGCTCCAAAGATAATCTGGCATTCTTTAATGCTTCTTCATAGTTGCCCATATAGAGGTACATGCGAGAAAGGAAGGCATAGCCTACGCTTTGGTTAGGGTCAAATGAGTACTTCGTTTTGGTAGGTAACTTAGGAACAGCTTGTTCAAGGTCTGACTTGATTTGGTTATAGACCTGAGCAACTGTGGCACGTGAGTATTTCTCGTTTTTAATTTCCTCGGACAGTACCAAAGGTACACCGTAATCACTCTCTGCTGTTGTAGGGTCATAATGATTGCCATAGAGGTTTACAAGGTTTAAATACTCGTAAGCACGACCAATCAAGGCCTGTGCCCATAGCTGTTCACGTTCGGCTAAGCTACCTCCAGCAGAACTCAAAACGTTGTTGATGACAGCATTATAAGTGAAGATATTGGAATAAGCACCATCCCAACAAGCATCACTCTGACCTGGAGTAAAGAGTTGACCATGTTGGAAAGAATAAGCATTCTTCACTTCCTCAGACATACCATAGTATTCAAACTCAGATGCCTCAGGGCAAGTACCACGAGCTACCAATCGAGCGTCATCGGTGATAAAAAGTGGGTAAACATCGAGAGAACGATACAAATACTGGCTATTCATTAACTGCTTGTAGTCTTCATATTTCTCAGGAATGGTGAATCCTTTAGGCTTGTTCCCAAGCCAGTCATCGCATGAGGTCATTGCCAATAAAGCTAATGCACATGCAGAATATTTGATGATATTAAATAGTTTCATAAAATTTAAAGATTAAAAGTTTGCAGAAATACCAATAGTATATGTAGCAGGGATGTGATAACCACGTGATGGAGTCAGCGAAGTTCCTGTCCAAACCTCTGGGTCGAGGTGACGTTTATTGGCAGCCCAATAGAAGAGGTTCTGAATCTGCAAGCTGACACGTAAATTCTGTAAGTAAGCCTTGTTGATCCACTGTTTAGGAAACGTATAGCCGAATGTCAAGTCACGGAGCTTGATATAATCGCCTTTCTGGATGTGTTTGTCGGCAGCACTCCACAAATACTCAGAGTTAGAGTAAGAGGTGCGATAGAGAAAAGCTGGCGCCATGTCTGGGTCATTTTCGTCTCCAGCTTTCTGCCAGAAATGCATACGGTTTCTATCCATTATACCAGCATAGTTGAGGGTAGGCATACGATTCCATACATAGCTTGCTGCTACATCTCGTAACTTATGACCACCGTAGAATACAAACATGAAACTCATGTCGAAGCCCTTGTAGCTAATCTTATTGGAGAGAGAAGCTGAGTAAGGTGGGTTGGTTGTACCTGAATAAACGAGGTCTTCTGGTTCCAAGTCACGATAAGAGTTGACCTTTGTGCCGTCAGCTTTGTAAGCCTGAGGAATGCCATTCTCGTCCAAACCTGCATAGCGTACTGAATAGAGAGAACTCATTGGCTTTCCCTCACGATTTTGTAAGCCACTGAAATAACTATATGCAGAAGTTCCACTATTCTCAATCTTGGTCAACTTGTTCTTGTTGTAGCTGAATGTCAAGTTGGTTGTCCACATGAAGTCATGTGTGCGCATGTTGACGCTCTGTAAAGAGATTTCAATACCACGGTTATACATCTTACCATAGTTGAGCATCAAGGAACTCCAACCTGTAGTTGAGTCTGTCAAGCGATTGCCCAAGAGGTCATTGCTATTTTTGCTGTAGAATTCAATGCTACCATTCAAACGGTTGCGCAGTAAATTGAAATCTACACCCAAGTTGAATACATTTGTCTTCTCCCAGCGAAGTGTTGGATTTGGAGGTGTGGATATATATGAATAGTATTCATTGGTATAGCTGTTTGGACGGCTAACGTTTGTTGCGATCATGTAAGGACCACTATTTTTTGCCACATTACCATTGATACCATAGGTAGCACGTACAGCCAAACGGTCAACCCAATCCCAATTTTCCAAAGCCAAGTACTGTAAACCTACTGACCATAAAGGTCTGTACTGGTATTTAGGGTCTGTACCGAAGAGGTTAGACTGGTCGATACGGATACTACCTGTAGCAGTCAATTTGCGGTCAAAAGTATAGGAAGCATTGCCATAGAAAGCTACGTAACGATTGTCTGTATAGCCGAAACTATCATAAGGTCCGTAATAGTAATAGCTGCCATAGACGGCCTCCGTATTTTTGACAGCAGTACCTAACGCAAGTTCGTTGATAGACTTGTAAGCAAGTGTTTGGTCATCGTAGCCCCATTTGTTAAGGACTGTACTTTGAGTTACGACCTTACGACGCTCTGCGCCAATAAGTGCCTGTATGCCATGGATGCCAAACTCACGGTTAAAGTTCAATTGGACACGGAAGGTGTATGAGTGATTCTTTACCCAAGTTTCTTGCAATTTTCCTCCTTCTGGAATATGCTTGGTAACAGAACCATCTGACCCAATAACTGTGGCGTTGTTGACTTCATCCTTAACGGTATAAGAGTCGGCATCATAAAGTTGCTTGGTATAACCATTGGTCTGTTCTGTTTGGTACATTACGTCCAAGTTCAATCCTTCCATGAACTTGATATTGGCACCAACATTGATATTATAATACTTATTCTCGTTACTATAGTGAGCTTTATTAACTTCATTGACAGGAATATAAGTTTCATCCAATAAGCCTAAGCCGTTCAAACGGTCAATTTCCTGCTGGCTTTTATTATTGTACCATTGGGTAGGAGTTCCGTCTGCATTGTAAATCATACGGTAAGAAGGACCAGAATAAAGATAGCTATAGCCGGTAAAACCATTATCATAGTTAGCCTTTACATTGCTGTTGATAATACCCACGTTGACACGAAGCCATTTATAAAAATCAAATTGATTCTTAAAGTTGAAGCCCAATCTCTGAGTAGATTGCTTCTTCTCGTAAGGAAGGTTCTCCTGATAATTGACAGAAAGGGCATACTTATAGATATCAGAACCACCACTGAATGACAGGTTGTGCTGATGAACTATGGATGCACTACGAACAAAGGCATCTTTTATTTGCTGATAACGGTCTTGATTGCGGTATACATCTAACTGAGTTTCCAAGTCGGTATCGCTTAATTTTCCACGTGCATTTGCATATAAAAGTTTATATACCTCATTCATCTGAGTCTTTGAAGTTTCCTCAATATAATTAGAGTGAGGATATTGGAACAAAGTCTTTTGTAAATCGACTAACTCAGCACTTGAAGTCAAGTTGAGATAGCCGCGAGAAGGAAGTGGAGTGAACTTAATACTTCCATCATAACTAACCTTAGTCTTACCCTTTTCACCTTGGCGAGTTGTGATGACAATAACGCCATTGGCAGAGCGAGCACCATAGATAGACGCAGCAGAAGCATCCTTGAGTACTGTAATGTTTACAATGTCGGAAGGGTTTAAGGCATTGATATCACCTTCGTAAGGTATTCCATCGACAACATAGAGAGGGGTCTTTGTTCCGTTGATTGTGGAGATTCCACGAATCTCTGGGGTATGGCCTGGTACACGTTTCATACCTGCAACAAGACCTTCCATACGATCGAGTATATTGGTTTGCAACTTACCTTCCATCTTATCTGGTGTCAAAACAACGAAAGAACCTGCTGCACGCTCTTTAGAAATAGTTTGGTAACCGGTGACAACGACATCGTTGAGAGCATTGTTGTCATCATCAATCACTACATTCAAGCGATGGGTCCCTGCTTTACAACGAATGGTTTTCTTTCCGATATAAGAAATTTCAAGCTGGTCGTTGGCATTGGCTGTAGGCAAGAAGAAATTGCCATCTACATCGGTAACTACCATTTTCTGAGTGCCAGGTACAATGACAGTGGCACCTATCAAAGGTTCTCCATCCTGGTCAACGACGCGTCCTCTTGCTCCTTGTGTCTGATGGTGCTGTGGGGCAGAAGTCGATGGAACATGGGTAGAAGCTTTGATGGAAATATAGCGTCCATCAGCTTTTGCTGCAAAAGGCAAGTTGCTTAACAATGTGTTGACTGCTTCAATTGCCGATTTGTTTTTGATCTCGGCAGAAACGTGGTACTTACCTAATTGATTGTAATCATAATTAATTTTGTAATAATTAGATTGCCGTTCCACTTGATTGAGTGCGGAAGGCAATGAAACCTTGTTGACCGTGAGTGTAATCTTGTTGCCTTGTGCAAAGGCTACAGTTGCACTCAGTAGGAACAAGATGCTCAGGAATAACATTCCAAATCTCTCTTTCTTCATATTGTTCTACATTATAAGTTATTAATAGTTTATACTGTAAGAACACACTTTGAAAGTGAATGGGTACTGAAAAATTGCATTTTTTTATAAAAAACAAAGAATTTGCAGCAATTTATTAGTTTGCACCCTCTCTTTATGGATTGTTATTCTACGGAAACATGGTCTTTCTTCATGTTGATTTTCACAATGCCTAACTCGTTGATTCGTCGGATGATGTCACGTAGGCTTTCCTTGTGTTCTGCTACGAAGTGCAAACGTCGGTTCATATCCTCTTCATGCTCAAAGACTACGCTTACATTGTACCATCTTCCCAATTCCATCATGATGTCTATCAGACGGTCGTTGTTGAAATAGAAAAAGCCGTCTTTCCATTGTACCAGCGGATATACATCTACTTCCGAGATGTCCATGTTACCTTGGGCATTCCATTTGGCCATTTGACCTGGTGAGATGAGTTGGGAGTTGCCTTGCTTAGGCTTGACGGCTACGCTCCCGCTGACCAGCACTACGTTAGCAGTCTTGGGAGTGTAGGCATTGATGTTGAATACTGTGCCCAGTACGGTCGTGGTGAAATATTCCGTGCTGACAACAAAAGGATGCTTGGCATCCTTGGTTACTTCAAAGTAGGCTTCTCCTTCTACCTTCACTTTTCTCTCTTTGCCCACAAAGTGGTCGGGGAAGGTTATCTTGCTGTCGGCATTCAGCCAAACTTGTGTTCCGTCGGGTAATTTCAGTTGGCAGTCCAAGCCTCTTGGAGTGGATATTTCCATCATCTTTACATTTTCATTCACTTTTTCCTGTGTTGGGGCTACTTTGTCAAAAGCAAGTGACTGATGAGGCTTTACCACGGTCAAGTTCCCTTCATCGGTAGTCATGACGATGTTTTGTTGATTTTTGTTGGCTGTAAACACTTCGACGGAAGAGGAAGTGTCGGAGATGGGGAAGATGATGAAGAAGGCTATCAAGATGGCTGCTGCACTAACGACTAAGGTATAAAGCCACATTTGCTTATGAATGGAGTGGTTGGACAAACTTTCATCCACCTCGTCTTCATTTTCATTTAAGCCTTGGCTAAACTTCTCCCATTCTGCATTGACATCAGGAGTGTCGAGGTGAGCTTTGTGCATAGCTCTCCTTACCTCCAGTTCCTCAAAAACCGAAGGCATATTTTCTATTTGCCAATTATCATTTGGTTGTTTGTCCATAATCTATTCTTTCTAACTATAAAAACTCACGGATAGTACTTTAAGGTACTATAGTTATTCCTTTTTAACAAAAGATGAGTCACTTTTGCTTTCGCGAATTCAACAAGCAAGTG
>DKCU01000073.1 GCA_002451555.1 Candidatus Segatella albertsiae | reverse complement strand
TTCCTGTCCCAGTCCCAGTTCCAGTTCCTGTTCCAGTTCCTGTTCCTGTCCCTGTCCCAGTTCCAGTTCCTGTTCCAGTCCCAGTTCCTGTCCCTGTTCCTGTTCCAGTTCCTGTCCCTGTTCCTGTCCCAGTTCCTGTTCCAGTTCCGCCTGTCCCAGTTCCAGTTCCAGTCCCACCTGTGCTTCCGCCAGATGAACTGCCACCTCCTCCTAAGTCTTGTTCTACACCATGCAAGTCTTTCATCAAATAAATTTTGACAGGGAAAGAAGTTTGCAAAACCTCAGGAGTGAAATAAGGGAACACGTGATCCTTGAAGAAATCTACGTAATATTGTACTTCATTATCAGGCACATCATCTCCATAATAGAGGAGCCCTGTACCCACACTCGTCCATTTACGGTTGAGGTCTGCTGGCGTTATGTCCTTGTAGAGCAGATATACACCATATTTGTCATGTATTTCCTTGATTTCCTCATCCCAAGGGTTGTTGCCTTGTGGGAATGTCATACGAAGTACCGAATAATTGCCAGAAGGTGTTATTGGATCTTCGGATGGAGCGCAAGCCGAAAACATGAGAAGGCTTGCTGCTGTTATATATAATAATGACTTTTTCATATTTTTGAATCTTAATCGTTGTCATTTTCGGCATCGTTGCCGTTGTCAGTGTTGTTTTCTGTTGTTTCGCCGATGCGCTTTGCTGCCAACGGATTTTGTTCCAAATTGATGTTCTTCTCCTTGGCTACATCAGGGATTGGTACCGTATATTGAGGGTCTTTTGCCTGTAGTGTATAGACTGTTTTTGTATCCTTTGTTGTGTACCATACGTGTTTGATTTCAGGCATTCCCCAACGACGCAAGTCGTACCAACGGTGACTTTCGAAACAAAGTTCACGACGACGCTCCTTGTGGATGAATTCGACCAACTTGTCGGCATCAGCAATATCGTCTGGATTTGGAGCGTATGTTTCTGCGAAACGCTTGCTACGTAAGTCATTGAGAGCTTGAATTGCTTCTTGTCGAGCATTGCCGTCGCCTGTTTCCTTGGCAATCATGGCTTTGGCTTCCATATAGTTGAGGTATGCCTCTGCCAGACGGATGCTGCGACCGAAGATGCCGGTTCCACCTGTAGGACGAAATGCGTTGTTGACGTTCAATTTGCCAACCGCTAATGGAAGCAATTCTCCATTGAAGTCCTTTTTGACGATGTAGCGTTCTTTGCGTAAGTCATCGTCGGTGTAGATGCTTAAGAGGTCATCGGATGCACGGAAGTAAGGTAAACGTATCTCACCGGTGCTGCTGTTTTCAGTAGGGTAATCTTCTACCCAACCCGCCCAGTCGGCAACATTTCCGTATGGGAAGATGACTTCTGTGGAATTACCATAAGAGTGGTAGTTGGTATATACACGTGTCGTCACTCCCGACTCCGTCTCCGTGGTCGGTATTGTATTCAGGTCAAGCAACTTGAATCTTGAGTCATCCATGACTTTCTTGGCGTATTTGGCAGCTTCTTCCCAGTTCTCCATATAGAGATAGGTGCGAGAAAGGAGCATTTCTACCATTGGAAGGCTCGTACGATAGTTCTGTTTCCATTGTTTTGCCTCTGGGAGAAGGTTGTAAAGACGTTCTGCTTCTAGAAGGTCTTTTACGATTTGGTCATATACCTCTCCTACCGTGTTACGAGCCAGAGGCTCTTTCTCCACGCCACTGGTCAACTTCAATGGTACACCGAGAGCGTCTGGGTTTTCATTGTATGGTTGGCCGAAGATATTGACGAGGTTCAAGTAGAAGAAACCACGCAAGGCGTATGCTTGTGCCAACACGTTGTTGATGTCATCCTCGGAACCCGTTACCGTGCCGATGTAGTCGATGATGGCATTGGCTCCCTTGATTTTGCGATAGTAGGTGTAATACATATCGGTGGATGTAACGCCCGCTTCCTTCATCATGTTGAACATATCTGGTTGCCAAGTGTAGGAGGCGAGGAAGAGGTTCTCGTCGAAACCTGTTTCTGGCTCTTGATATACGGTGGCGGTTACGTCATCGTCCATCAAGGTGAGGAAATAGTTGAAGCCTTCTATATCGTTGCGAGGATATGCTTCACCGAGAAGCATTTCGTTCAGGGAAGTTACGTCCTTTGGTACGAACTCGCTGGTGGATTTTGGCTCAAGGAAGTCGCCGCAGCTGGATAGGAGGACGGCACTACTTAAGAGAGCCAAGGTGTATATTTTTATCTTTTTCATTGTTATCATATACGTTTAGAATGAGACACTAAGACCGAAAGAATAGATTTTTGGCTGCTTGCTGCTACCCGTCTCTGGGTCATAGCCATTCCATTTCTTGCTGGCTATCACAAAGAGGTTGTTGGTATTTCCACTGATCGAGATGCTGGTAGCGCGAATCTTACGACATACAGCCTTTGGCAGATAGTAAGAAATGGAAAGTTGCGAACAGCGCAAGAATGAGCCGCTTACAAGGCGTGCCGTCGATTGTGCCCACATATCATAGCGGTTGGTGAACAAACCATCTGGTGTATATAAATTGAGCTCGTCCAATACCGAGGTGTAAAGACCTGGTATGTTGGTATGTGCCTCATCGCCAGGCTGTTTCCATCTGTTGAGCAATTGTTTGCTGAGATTGGACAACGGACTAGGCATCTTGCCGTTTGTAAATGAAGAATATGGGTTAGGCAAACGCTTTTTGGAGCCTAGGATGAGAGCAAAACTAGCACTTACCTGCAGGTCTTTCCAACGAACACGTGGGTTGATACCACCCGTGAAGTAAGGCTCTGACTCTCCGGCATATACAAGGAATGTCGTAGGGTCGATGCTCTTGTCACCACCATCTTCCGGGGCTTTCTGAGAAGTACCTCTAAAGGTAGGAAGACCTGTCTCATGGTCAAGTCCTGTGAAGTCGTATGCCCAGAAGGCATAGAGTGAGTAACCCTTGCGCAAAGGACGGTCGCTGTTGCCACTGATGAAGTCTCTTTGGGTAAGTTGGTCGGCACGTGCGGTACGGTCGTCCGTCTCCGTCTTGTTCCAGTTCTTGGATGCGTTGAGCCCGATGTTGACTGTCCAATCTTTGGTCTTGATAGGGGTGATGTTCATAGACCATTCGATACCGTGGTTTACGATGATACCACCGTTCAGGCGCAAAGTGCCCATACCGTATTCTTCTGCCACATCTTGTTCGATGATGGCATTGGAACGGCGACCATAATATTCGAGGTTCATGCTGATGCCTCTGAACAGTTGCATGTCAAGACCGAAGTTCCAAGTCTTGGTGCGCTCCCATTTCAAGTATGGGTTTGGCAGGCTTGAGATGGTGGTGTAGTACTCGTTGTAACCAGATAGCAACCCGCCATATGATGCAATCAACTCTGGACTGATAGAATTGACCACATTACCTTGGATACCATAAGTGGCACGCAAGTTGAGCTGGTCTATCCATTGCACATGCTCCTTGAAGAATTTCTCCTCGGCGATTTTCCAAGAGACTCCGAATGAGTAGGTTGGGTCGAACTGCTTTCTCTTGTCTTGACCGAAACGGTTGGAGGCATCGGAGCGGATGTTCATGTTCACGACATAACGATTCTTCAATGAATAAGCGGCTGTACCGAAGAAAGACACATAGTTGGAGGTGTTGTTGACACTGTTCCAACCTCCCTCGAAGAGTCCCTTGAGCGCACCCCATCCGATGGATTGTTCGCCACCGATAGGCACGATGTCTTCTGGCTTGGATGGAGAAATCAAGCTTTCTCCACGTTCTGGCACATAGCCCCAAACGTTGGTACCCTTGCCGTATGTCTTGGAAGAGCGCATCTCGAAGCCCAGCATTCCGTTGATACGATGAATCTCGTTGAAGGTATGGCTAGCCACCAATTTGTGCTGCATATCGAGTGAGTTCATGGTATTGTTGTTGTTGGTCAATTGACCTCCGTATGGCATCAACGCAGCCTTGTAGAGTGCATCACCAGGTTCTGCGGCTCCCACGGCATAGCCACGGTAGTTACGTTCTATATAAGAGGTCTTCTCGCCTTTGTAACTCTCGGAGTCGTTGGAACTATGTGCCATGGAACCTACTATCTGATAGCTTAACCAGTCGAGTACTTGGAAGTCGAGATTGGCAGATACATTGAAGGTGTTAGCTCTGTTCTTGCTGTAGCTGTTGTCCATCTCGTTGAACACATTGTATCCGTAGGTATTGTTGCTTCCCAGTGTCTTGTTCAATGAATAGCTGTAATAGCTCTTGTAGAAGGCACGGCTTCCGTCTTCTTCAAATGCTGGCACGGCACGGCTGGTGTTGAGGGCGTAAGATTGTGGGTTCACGCCGCTATAGCCGTATGAGTTACGGTTGCTTCCGCTGATGTTGAAAGAGGCACGGATACGTTTGTTGAACTGCACGCCTACATTCAGACGAGCGGTAAATTGATTTTGGTTGTTTCCTATTTCAGTACCTTTGGAGTTGCTGTAGCCAAAAGAGGCGTTGTAGGTTACTTTCTGGGTTCCGCCCGAGATGCTGAGGCTATGATTTTGGCTTAAAGAGTTGCGGCAGAGTAAGTCGAACCAATCGGTGTTGACAGTCTCTAGTCGTTCCATTTGCTTCATGAAATCTGTCTCAGAAATCATGTGCTTGTTAAACATGGCCATCAATCCCTCGTATGTATAGATTTGAGGAAGTGGGTCTGTTTGATAGCGAACACCGGCATCGTAAGCTTCCTTGGAGAATTGGATGCGCTCCTGTGAGTTCATGAAGTCGTACATATCATAGTTAGGACGCTGTCGTACAGAGAAGTGAGTGGAGTAACGGATGCTGGTGCGCTCGGCGGAGCCTTTCTTGGTGGTAATGACGATGACACCATTGGATGCCTTTGATCCATAGATGGCTGTAGCAGAAGCATCTTTCAGTACTGTGATGGTTTCGATGTCTTGTGGATTAAGCCATGATACCTGGTTACCGATGAGTTCTTTCATGTCTGTTGTCATGGCAGCGCCGGCATCAATGGAGATAGGGTCTTCCTGGATGACTCCATCTACAACCCAAAGAGGGTCTGTGTTACCAAGGATGGTGGATTTACCACGGATGGTAAGTTTTGGAGCGGATCCTACACGAGTAGAGCTGTTGACTACCATCAAACCCGCAATCTTGCCTTGTAACATTTGGTCGATGGTCTGGTAGGCAGGCATCATCACGTCATCTGCCTTTACAGTGGTAAAAGCACCTACCATATCCTTGCGAGGTAAGCGCCCATAACCTGTCTCCACGACTTCCACTTCCGAGAGTTGGTTGGAAGCTGCAGTCTTCAAGGCTATCTGCATGGAGTTGCTGTCATGGTAGCGTACGGTTTTCTTCTCCATGCCTAGGTATGTAAATTCTAGGTAGTAAGCCTTTCCTGGTTCGATGGCAGGCATGGTAAGGTTGAACTTTCCGTGGAGGTCGGTAGTGGTGGCAATCTTCGTACCTTTTACTCTCACGGTAACACCTGGCAGAGGTTCCTGGGTGTCATCGGTGACAACTCCCTTGGCAACAACTGCGCGGCGAGTTTGAACTCCTCCTTGCGGACTTTTGCTCACACTGTTTTGTGCTGTGGCTTCAATTTGCCCCCCCCATTAGTGGCAGGCACAATAACGAAGCATACAAAACGTAGCTTTTTCTCTTTGAATTCATCTCTTCTCTCTTTAAAAAATGTGATTGACTAGAACTTTAAGACTGATAAGAACTTTAAGTTTTTAATCAATATTTAACTTAATTTGCCGCAAAGTTAGTAAAATATATTAAACGACCAAAATTTTTGCTCAATTATTTGCATAAAAAATGTATTTTTGTAATAAATTCGTTGGTTTTTATGATAAAATGAAACAAAGTGTAATGTACAGGGTTTAAGAACAATCGTGTTATAATAGTAAAATAATCATCATGGTGAAAATCGTGAAATCAAATGGAGGACTAACCTAAGAGAGCCTTGATGGTATTCTCCACTCTCTCTCTTGAGGTAACGAGCGAGTTGCTTTCATCTACCCCCTTGGCTCCCATATAGATCTCATGGTTGTAGTGTTTCATACGGCTTGGTACATTCACTCTTGCCGAGAAGTGATATTCGTGAATGTCTGTGGCTTCGAATATCTTATGGATATTTTCCTCGTTGACCCCACTCCCTGCAAGCAAGTTGATTCTTCCCTTTGCTTTCTTCTCTAGTTCCGCTAATAGAGGGATTCCGTCAATGGCCTTCGGTTGTTGACCGGAGGTAAGGATACGGTCGCAGCACAAGTCTATGATGTCTTCCAAGGCTTTCATTGGGTTGGCGGTACGGTCGAAAGCACGATGGAAAGTCACGGTCATCGGATTTAAATTCTTTCCCGATGCCGCCCAACTGCTGGCATCGTCCTTAGCTAAGGCAATCAATCGACGATTCATCTCCATATCGACTTCACCATCAGAAGTGAGACATCCGATGACCACGCCATCCACGCCTAACTCACGGCACATACGGATGTCTTCCTCCATACGCTCCAATTCCAAAGACGCATAGAGAAAGTCGCCGCCACGAGGTCGGATGATTACATGGAGTTTCGTCTTGTTGAGTAACTTTCTGGCAACTTTGATTTCGCCATACGATGGGGTAGTACCTCCCTCAGGAATGCCAGCACAGAGTTCCACTCGGTCGGCACCACCTTCCTGTGCTGCCAAGCAACTCTCCACGCTGTTGGCGCATACTTCAAACTTAAAGTATTCTCTGTTCATCTTGTTTGTTTGTATTTTCTTCACGTTTGCTAGTGTTTAGCTCACTTCTATAATAGTGGGCGAAGTTGGCGAAAGGCTCTGAGATGGTCTCAGAACTACTGCTCGTATAGGTATGGCCGTATGGGTCAATGGCCTTGATGGTGATGTGAGCCTCAGGGTTCTTCGGCTCGTAATAATAGAGGTGGTTCATGATGAGGTAACCATTCTGCTTGCTTACAAAACGGAAGGATACCGACTGGCTGTACTTGTGGTGATAGCCCGTGGCAAAGGCATCCTGCCCCTTGCTGCTGATGCGATGCATCGGATATTCCTTGCCATCCTCGATGGCATATATCTTCCATCGGCTATCGGCATTGAATACGTTGGCTATCAATACATTCTTCTCTTTCGGTAGAGCCCAGTCTTCTGCGTATGACTCGCCATTGAAGTCGGTTTGGGCGCGGAAGATGGTCATCTGCTTGGAGGCATCCCAGAAGGTGCCCTTGTAGTAGCAATCCGATAGGCGAGTGCCATCGAATGTATAGACATAATATCCATTCGGTGTGCCGCAGATGTTGATGTTCGATTGCCAAATGTTGCCACAAGCGGCAGCATGGCAATGCTCCATCATCTGCTTGCCCTCGTAGCTGATTTCGTGGTTGATGGCGAAGTGGGTGTGCCCGCAGAAAAGTTCGTATCCACCCTCGAATTGCTCCAGGAGGGCGAGCAAGGAAGAAAGACGGGAGGAAGCATAATGTCCCTTCTCGCTCTCGATGCCCACAGGCTTGGCGTTCTTGAACGGTGTATTGCCAAAGGTGAACGGGATGTGATAGCAGAGTATCACCTTCTTGTTCTTCGGAGTAAGCTCCAGGTCTTGTTTGAGCCAACGCACTTGTGTCTCATGGAGTTCTCCAGGGGAGTAATAAGCCTTGCCCTTGGTGAAGAAGCAGTTGTTGATGCAGACGTAGTGCTCGTCACCTCGGTCGAAGGAGTAATCGGTAGGACCGAAACTCTCCTCCCACTTGCGCTTGTAGAGAGCCTTTCCGTCTTGGTCATGGTTTCCTATTACTGAGAAGAGACGCATCTCCGAAGAACCTAAGGCCTCACGGATTTGACGCTCCAGTTGCTCATTGTAACCACCGTAATACTGCACGTCATCGCCCATGCTGAGTCCATATACAGGTGTGCCATTCGGAAGGTTTCGGATGGTTTGCTTGATGTCCTTCATCGTCTGGGTCGTGAATCGCTCCACGTCGCTTTTCTTCACAGGGTTGTCGTCGGGTGAAGTATAGTAAGGACTGAAGGCGTTGGTAACCTGAGGGTCGCCGATGACAATCATCTTGTATTTCTTCTCCTTGCCGTTAGGTAGGCGAGTGAGGGTGAAGTCATATACCTTTTGGTTGGCTGAAACAGGGAGATAGAAGTGTGCGGTATGGTCGCTCTCGGAGTGGGTAGGCACCTGGCAGTCGGCAGGAACTGAGTAATAAATGAATCTTGCCAATCGATTTCGTTTGAAGTGGTATTGACCGAGCGAGTCGGTCTTCACGCAGGTATATCCATCGCTCACGATAACGTCAGCCATCGGTTTATCCTCTGTATCTTTGAGCGTACCGCTGATGTTGAAGTCTATTTCCTTGATAGGAGTTGCAGGATTTGTTTTTTTTACCAGTGTTTTCTGCTGAGCCTTCAGGTTGGCGGCATATTGTGCCACAGCCTTTGCCACAGTTTGGGCATCGGGGTGCTGGATAGCAGCGTCATCATTCTGATGTCTCACTGCCATCGTGATTCCCACTCCCATGACCAGGCAAGCCACGAGAGCTATGATTCCATTATATAAGTTTTTCTTTTGCATCTCTGTCTTTTTGCTGTATATCCTCTCATTTTGATAGGATATTCGTTGCAAAGTTACGTTATTTTTCTCAGAGTGTAGCAGAAAATGGTGTAAAGTTTGCTAAAATTAGATTCTTCACCTTCTTTGCTCATGCCTTATCCTCTTCAATATTCCCTCTATATTTACTTGCTGCCTCCTATATTTTCCCCTATATAACCTATATTTCCCCTATATAAATATGTATATAAGGGAAGTTATAATTGTCGGAAAATGGGTTAAAAAATGCAATTTCCGACAATTATAAATGAAATATGCTTATCTTTGCGTCCGTAAAAATGAGTAAAATCTAAAAGTTAAGGAGGTACATAACATGTTAATAGGCAGAAAGAAACAACAAGCAGAGTTGCGGGAAGCATATAAAGGATGACCCTATTTATGGTGAAGGGGCACAAATCGACATGCTGATAGAAAGAGCAGACAATACCATCAATCTCTGCGAGATGAAATTCTCGCAGAAAGAGTTTGCCATAGATAAGGATTATGATGCCGTACTTCGACATAAGATAGCTCGTTTTAGCGATTCGATTACTCGTCGCAAGGCGATACATCTTACCATGGTTACGACTTATGGTGTAGTTCACAATGCTTATTGGAATCGTGTGCAGAGTGAGGTGGTGGCGGATGATTTGTTTAAGGAATAGTTGAAAATGGTTAAACTTTAATAATAAATATATGTATGATTATCAGATAATTGGAAATATCTTTGAAAAAGATTATCTTTGTGCAGGATATTTTTTTAACGTGAGGCTTATGGAGTTTAAGAAACTAATAGATAGAGAGGCAGAATTAGAACGAATAAACGAAGCTCTCCATAGAGAAGATACTCAGTTTATCGTCATTTATGGTAGGCGTAGAATCGGTAAGTCAGAGCTTATCAAACGCATCGTCAAAGCACGACATAAGGCGATTTACTTTTTGAGCGACACATCTTCAGAGACTGTTCAACGTGCTGCATTTTCCAAAGTTGTCGCTTCTGTCATAGATGGTTTTGACAAGGTGATTTACCCAGATTGGGAAACTTTGTTTAGAAGTTTCAACAATCAGCTCTCTGAGCGTATGTTAGTCTGCTTGGATGAATTTCCTTATTTGGTAAAAAGTTGTGATGCACTTCCTTCCATCATTCAGAAACTCTTAAATGAGAAAATATTGAAATTTGACTTGATATTGTGCGGTTCTTCACAGCAGTTGATGCATGGGTATGTGCTCAACCGACAGTCACCACTCTATGGTCTTGCCAATGAAATTATTAAGATGCAGCCTATTCCTGCCCAATATATGAGTATGGCAATGGAATGCGATGCAGTGCAAGCAGTGGAGGAATATGCTATTTGGGGAGGAGTGCCTCGTTATTGGGAACTACGTAGGGATTATCCAGATAAGGAAACTGCCATTCGCAAGGTGTTGCTTGATCCTCAGGGCCCTTTGATAGAAGAACCTCAACGCCTACTTCGTGATGATATGAGGGATACGGTGCAAGCATCTACTTTGCTGACCATTATTGGCAATGGTGCCAACAAATTATCTGAAATTGCAACCAGGGCAGGTAAAGACAGCAGTACGATTTCTGAGCCTTTAAGTAAGTTACGAGATCTCGGCTATGTTAATCGAGAGGTTCCTTTTGGTGAGAGCCCTAAGAAAAGTAAGAAAGGACTTTATCACATCAATGATTCCCTATTGCGCTTTCATTATCAGTTTATTGTGCCTTATCGTTCCGTATTGGAATTAGGAAGGATAGATGTCGTGCTGCAAGTGATTCGGGCTCAACTTCCACAGTTTATAGGTCAATGTTGGGAATTGCTTTGTCGTCAATATGTTAGTGGCAACATTATAGATGGCGTAGCCTATAATGTCGCATCTCGTTGGTGGGGTAAGATCTTTCCACCAGAAGACAAGGATGGCAAGATGGTTGAGTTGGATGTTGTGGCAGAGTCCATTGACAAGAAACATATCTTGATAGGTGAATGTAAATGGACGCATGATGAAGATGCTGATAGGCTTATGGCTGTTTTGGAGCAGAAAGCTAAGTACTTGCCTTTTGTAAAGAAAGGGCAGGAAGTTCATCTTGTGCTATTCTTAAAGGAGTCTCCTGTTCATGGAGGTGAATGTATGAATATATTCTTGCCGAGTGATGTGATGAAGGTTTAGTTGGTATAGAAAATAGCCGATAATGTGCGAAAACATACTTAAAAGCATCAACTTTCGCATGGTATCGGCTGTTTTTTGTACGAAGGTTGCTAAAAATTAGCAGCAAACAGCTTGTAACTCACTGCCAATTTTGTGCAATCCTGCAATAATACGCTTGCGTTGCTCAGGACGTCGAAACGAGCAATGCCGAAAGCCCCACGTGAATGTGTATATAATTCGTCCTCCCTACCAACGAACAATAATGTTCGAAGCCAATGAAGGCTGTTATATAATACACCCTGTGAGGCGTCCCCATTGCTTTGTTTTTGACAACTTGTTTGAAGTTGCGAAGTTCTAACCAGTCAAAACCAAAGCGTCAGTTACGCCTTTATTTATGTATATGTATCCCCACCTTAGCCCATTTGTGGGCTTTCAGCAAGGATTACGGTTGCAAAGATAGTGATTATTTTGGAAAGATGTATCAAAAAAGAAGAGAATTTTTCAAAAATGTGGTGTAATTCCCTGTTGTTAGAGATAAGATTACAATTATTTTCGCAATTATCTGCCCAAAAATGGATTTATCTGCCTCATTTGATGCAAAAATGAGGCAGATAAATCGGAAATGAGGCAGAAAAGAGGTGGAGGATACTTTTATTTGACAATATATCCTGTACCTCTTCCTTTTCCAATTTTTTGTATTTCTCCAGCATCTACCATTTCCTTTAAAGTTCGTTCGATGGTACTGATGCTGATGTCTGGACAAAAAGTAGAGATGTCGTTCTTGGTGATTTTGCCCAATCTCTTTTGGAAGACTGCTTTGATACGCTCTGCCTTCGAAAGTGTCTTGCCATGCAAGTGCTCTACTCTGTCTTGAAACTCTTGGTAAGCTTTTAGGATGATGCCAAGGTAATAGCTTACAAAGGGCTGATAGTCGTTCTCGTTCTCATGCCATCCTATTGAACTCGCTTTCAAAGCTTCGTAATAGGTTTCCTTCGACTTCTCTATGAGCATTTCAATACTGATGTATTTGCCCACAATGTAGCCACAACGATAGAGTAGGAGGAGTGTGAGCAAGCGACTCATGCGACCATTGCCGTCATTGAAGGGATGGATGGAAAGAAAGTCGAGCACAAACATTGGAATGAGCAACAAGGCATCATATTCGCTCTTCTCCAAGGCTTCGTTGAATGCTTGACAGAGGTCTTCTATTGCTTCTGGTGTTTGGAATGCTGGAACAGGCTTAAATCTAATGTGCTCTTTTCCCTCTTGGTCTGTTTCTGCGATGATGTTGTCTGTATTTTTGAATCGTCCACCAGCTTCTTTACCTCCAAAAGAGTAAAGGTCACGGTGCAGCTGCAGCAGATTGTTGGGACGCATAGGGATATACTCATAGTTTTCGTGGATAGTGGTGAGTACTTCTCGGTAACCAGCAATTTCTTCTTCTGAGCGACTTCGTGGCTCGGCTTTTTCGACGACAAGGGCATGAAGACGCTCGTCGGAGGTATAGATACCCTCTATGCTATTAGATGCTTTGGTGCTCTGTATCTTTGCAATTTCCAATAGGACAGATAGGATATCTGCCTTAGCTGAGATATAGAGGTCTTGTTTGCCCTTGTATTCGTGAAGGGCAGCAATTTGGCAGACAATGGAAGGTGTTAGCAAATTCTTTGGCGTATCTTTATAATTGAACTGATGCATGTATATTGCTTTTATATGTTTTGTATTTCTAAGTAGGTCCGTGGGG
>DKCU01000138.1 GCA_002451555.1 Candidatus Segatella albertsiae | reverse complement strand
TTATGTGGACGAGTCTGTCTTGACCTTGTTGGATAAGCGAGGTGAGAATGTATCTGCTACGATTTATACCCAACAGATAAGCAGACAACTTCGCTTAGACATCGATCGCCATAACAGCCAATATCCAACAATAGAAGTCTCCGTCTTCCGCCGCTCTCATGACCGTTTCCTTTGCATTGATGATGTTGTCTATCATGTTGGGGCTTCTATCAAGGATTTAGGTAAGAAATGGTTCGCCTTTTCGAAGATGGAGGATTTCAAACCAGAAGAACTTGTGGGAAAAATTAATGAAGCTTAGAATGTTTGTAAAATTAGAGTCAACAAATGGCTAATAGAAAATTTACTAGGGAGAATGCTTGCCATTCCCCCTAGAGTTGTCGCACGTATTTTGTCGTACTTTTTTGTTTAGGGTAGTAAAGTCGGAATCTACCAAGGTTAGTTATTGGTTCTTTTGTTTTCAAGAACTGACGCAAAGATAAGACAAGAATATGAAAAATGCAAACTTTGCCCTTTGTGTGCCTCGTTTTATAACAATCCTTATGGCTTGCTTGGGAAAAATGCAAACTTTTGGGAAAAATGCACATTTTTATTTGGATAAAGATGGTTGCCTTTGAGATGTAAGATTTGCGCCATCCGAACAAAATACTTCTAGAAATCCTTGGCTATTTCAAAAAATAAGATTACTTTTGTCTTTGTATATGTTTGCATAAAGAAGAAAAGACAGATGAAAACAAGAAAGATAATCATTCTCTTCGTGACAGGGATGCTCTCGATAAGCAATGTTACTAATGTCTGTGCAGAATCCCGTAAGGAAAATACGCAGCAACAACAGAAGCCTGCGTTGAGCGCAACGGCAAAGTCGTTGGCTCGGCAAGGATACGTCAATGTCAAGGACGTGGATAAGAGCATTGGAGTATCGCTGATGTACAGCCGTGCCGATAATTTCTGTGGTAGGGTCTTGTATGGTGACTTGAAGGAGGCTTACCTTCATCCCCAGGCAGCTGCAGCCTTAAAAAAGGCACAGGCTTATCTCAAGCAGCTCCATCCTCATCTCAGTCTGAAAATATACGATGCCGCTCGCCCGATGAGCATACAGCAGAAAATGTGGAATGAGGTGAAGGGCACCAAGAACAACATCTATGTGTCTAATCCTGCGCATGGTGGTGGTATGCACAACTATGGCATGGCGGTGGATATTACCCTCTGCGATGAGAAAGGCGATACGCTCGACATGGGAACCAAGGTGGATTACTTCGGCAAGGCTGCACATATCGACAATGAGGCGCAGCTCGTGGCAAGCAAGCGAATCTCGAAGACTGCTCTTAAAAATCGCGAGTTGTTGAGAAAGGTGATGCGACACGCTGGATGGAGACCATTGAGAACGGAGTGGTGGCACTTCAACCTCTGTTCTCGTGCCACAGCCAAGAAATATTATAAGGTGATAAGATAAGTGAAGAGTGAAGAATTAAAAATCGGCATCCGAAGGGGAAAGTCAATTCGATTGCTTTACTGACGACAAAGAAGACAAAGATGAACCAATCAACTTTAGATTTTATCCGCCAGCATCAGGACGATGACGTAAGAAAGCTGGCTTTTCTCGGGAGCAAGCATCCCGATGTAGATATGCCTTTCGCCCTCGATCAGATTCGTGGGCGAAAGATGGCTCGTGTCAAGTTGCCCCGTTGGGCAAACATCGACGGCATCATCTATCCTCCTCACATCTCCATGGAGCAGTGTTCTTCAGAACAGACGGCGCAATATAAGGCGGAATTGGCGGCAAGATTGTTGGGACTATCGGTTTCCGAGGTTCCAGAACCTAAATTCTCTCGAATTCGTGATAATTCCAAAATTTGCGAATTTGCGAGCGAGAGTGCAGTCGATTCAGAATTCGCCAAAAATGAAGGCACTTCCGAAAAACAACAGATATTAACAAAACCGAAAGGAAACGATAATGAATCGAAAGACAAACTTTTTGGAGGAAAATCTTCTGATATAATTGAATTTGTTGACCTGACGGGTGGTTTCGGTGTAGATTTCTCCTACATCGCAACTCGATTGGGCGTGAAGTCGATGTATGTGGAGCGTCAGGCGCATCTCTGCGAGACGGCGAAGGAGAACTTCGAGCGATTGGGCTTAGGGAATGTCATTGTGAAGAATGGAGATGGAGTGGAGGTGTTGCATTCGTTTGCAGCAGATGATGCATCTTTATCGTTATCTGAGGTCTTCTCTCACCTTAAGCTAATCTTCATAGACCCTGCTCGCCGAGACGATGCTGGCAACAAGGTGGTGAGCCTACAGGATTGCACGCCCGATGTAACTCTGTTGCAAGACGAAATGCTAGCGAAAGCCGATTTTGTCATCATCAAACTCTCCCCGATGCTCGATTGGCATCGTGCCGTGAGTGAATTAAGCCACGTCAGGGAGGTCCACATCATTTCCGTGAACAATGAGTGCAAGGAACTCCTCTTGGTGCTCTCAGCGAAGAATGAAGCATCCTTAAAGGTATTTTGTGTCAACGACCATCAGCAAATGTCGTATGACGAAGCCGACGAATCGTCAGTAAGCATCGCTGATGCCGAGCTTTCGGAAATGAAATATCTCTACGAGCCGAATGCTTCCTTGATGAAGGCAGGCTGTTTCGGAGTCATCTCTCAGCGATACGGCTTGCGCATGTTGGCGAAGAACAGCCACTTGTTCGTAAGTATAGAAAACAAGTTCTGCGATGTAAATGTAGAAAAACCAGAACCTTCCGAACCTGTCGGTGAATTCCCAGGCAGAACCTTCCGCATCCTCGCCATCTCTTCCTTCAACAAGAAGGAGTTGAAGCACCATTTGGCTGGCATTACGAAGGCGAATATCGCTACTCGCAACTTCCCCCTTTCTGTGGCAGAATTGCGTAAGCGATTGAAACTGAAGGACGGTGGAGATACGTATATCTTTGCCACCACGCTGAGCGATGGCAGCCACGTGCTGCTGATAACGAATAAAAAAGGTGAAAGCGAAGATTAAAAAAATTGGATATGGCAACGGTAGATGCTCACGGAATGTGTGTTTATCCACATCCCTTTACTCGTATGGTCATTTAAGACACTCTTTTATACGTTGTCAGCCATTACTCTCCTTATTATATAGTTGCCTCAAATTAACTGATAAAATCCTATATTACTAGGCAAAGTACGCAAATGATTTTTAGAACAAAGGTCATTCGAGTTTTTGTTGGGGATATTATGATAATAGTATTACCCTTTTCGTATGAAAAGTACTAAAAGTAATAAATATCTTCCAAAATATTTGGCTATTATTAATATTTTTCTTACTTTTGCGGTATGGAAGAAGATAATATACGGCAGGTGATATATTCTGAAGAATTTGATGCCTTTTATAGAGCATTGGATTCTAAAATACAGGATAAGTTTGATTATGGGCTACGGCTCATAAAGACCCAGTATGTGGTGAACAAAAAGTTCGTGAAGCATCTTGAAAATACAGACTTTTACGAACTTCGTATATCTATTAGTTCAGATGAATATAGGACTGTGTTGTTTGCCATTGATAATTCTAGCTTTATTCAAAGTAAGCGAGTGATATTGCTGAATTCTTTCATGAAGAAAGGAACCAAACAATATAAAGCCGAGATTAAGTTAGCAGAAAAATTACTAAAGAAATATTTGGAGGATTAGGATTATGTTGAAATTTAATGAAGAAAAGTTAGCAAAGTTGCGAACATTTGATGATGTATTGCAGGAAAAATATGGTGAACCTGACAGCGAGGCTCGCAAGGACTTTGATGCCAGGGCTAAGGCTTGGTATTATGCGGAATTGCTGAAGAACGAGCGCAAGAAGCAAAAGATGACCCAAAAGGACCTTGCGGAGAAAATAGGAAAGAAGAGGGAGTATGTTTCTTCTTTGGAGAAAGGACAGACAGATATGCAGCTCTCAACATTCCTGCGTATAGCAAATGCATTGGGTTTGCGTTTCTCCTTGGTTGTGGGATAAAGGAGGGTGTGTCATAAGTATCTTGCCTATGATAGATAAGGCACGCCTTATGACACACCCTCTTATATATTAAAGGTTAAACTATACTAACAACAAACTACAATAATAACAAGCAGCAATGAACGGATTAAAAACAATCTATCTATCGCTCTTGCTCATCCTCGCGATGAGCATACAAGGCATTCAGAGCATTAAAGCGGAGAACTATCCGTATCGCAGTGATTACCTTTGGCTGGCTACATCGAGAAAGGAAGAACGGGCGGCTATCCTCACTTCAACAAATACCGCGAGATTTTGCAGAACAAGGATTGTGTCAATACCTTGGCTTACTATGATGTCGTGAATTTCGCCCGCAAGGTAAACTTGAAACGAATTACAGGCAGATGGAATGGATCAAGGCTCATCTTATAAGATAGCAAATCGTAAAATAGATGTCAATGCTATTGACTGAATAACTTGTGGAAAATAAAACCACTAATGGGGTGATATAGGTTGATTTACCGAGAGGAAATAGCTTTTAACACCTAAAAAACTGCAAAAATGATAGCAATATTTGGTCGTTTGGCGAAATATTGCTATTTTTGCATCCTTAATATAGCAAACTAGTTTGATTTTTTGAAATATCATGTCATTAATAGAAATTAAGAGGGTCGAAAGCAAGAAGGACTTGAAGACGTTCATCGACTTCCATTACGACCTGTACGAGGGCAATGAGTATGATGTGCCCAATCTTTTCAGCGACGACATGAATACCCTCAGCAAGGACAAGAACGCTGCGTTCGAGTTCTGTGAGGCTGAGTATTTCCTTGCCTATAAGGAGGGCAAGGTAGTGGGACGTGTCGCTGCTATCATCAATCATAAGGCCAACAAGAAGTGGAATCGCAAGTCCGTGCGTTTCGGATGGATTGATTTCATCGACGACCATGAGGTGTCCAAGGCTCTCTTCGATGCTGTGGAGAAATACGGCAAGGAGAAGGGTATGGAAGATATCGTGGGACCACTTGGCTTTACCGATATGGATCCTGAGGGTATGCTTACATGGGGCTTCGACCAGCTCGGTACGATGCCTACCATCTACAACTACCCTTATTATCCTGAGCACATCGAGGCTTTGGATGGCTTCGAGGTAGATAACAAGTATGTGGAGTTCAAACTCATGGTGCCTGATACCATCCCGGAGAAGTATGCCAAGATTTCGGCGATGATTGAGAAACGCTACAACTTGCATACTCGCAAGTTGACCAAGAAGGATGTCTATGAAGGGAAATATGGTCAGAAGATATTCGACCTCATCAATGAGACTTACAAAGACCTCTATGGCTATTCTGAACTGTCGCAGAAGCAGATAGACCAGTACGTCGAGATGTACTTGGGGATGCTTGACTTGAACTTTGTGACCATCATCGAGGATTGGACTTACGATGACCACAGAATGGTGGGCATTGGCATCACGATGCCTTCTCTTGCCAGAGCCTTGCAGAAGTGCCGTCGAGGCAGGATGTTACCATTTGGTTGGTGGCATCTCTTGCGTGCCATCAAGTTCCATAAGACCAAGATTGTCGATCTCCTGCTCATCGGTATTCAGCCGGAGTATCGTAGCAAGGGCGCCAATGCCCTTCTCTTCGCCGACTTGATTCCGCTCTATCAGAAGTATGGAATCGAATGGGGAGAAACCCAGGTCGAGATGGAGGACAATGCGGGCGTGCAAGGTCAGTGGGGTGCGTTGAATCCTATCCTTCACAAGCGCAGGAAGTGCTATAAGAAACTAATTGGATAAAGGAAAAGATAGGAGAAGTTGAAGGGAGTGATGATTTTCCTAAACTTCTTCAACTTTCTTTTTTTTACATAGGAGGACTGCCATGTCAGAAGCTAAAAAATTAGATAATAATGAATTGAATACTGCCGATGAGCAAGCCCATGCTTCCCAGCAGCAACCGGTGGAATATACCGATGACAACATCCGCCACTTGAGCGATATGGAGCATGTGCGTACTCGTCCGGGCATGTACATCGGTCGCTTGGGTGATGGTAACTTGCCTGAGGATGGTATCTACGTACTCTTGAAGGAGGTGGTCGATAACTCCATCGACGAGTTTAAGATGGGGGCTGGCTCTCGTCTCGAAATCGATATAGAGGACAATCTCCGTGTCAGTGTCCGCGACTACGGTCGTGGTATTCCGCAAGGTAAACTTGTTGAGGCGGTGAGCGTTTTGAACACGGGTGGTAAGTACGATAGCAAGGCGTTCAAGAAAAGCGTAGGTTTGAACGGCGTGGGTGTGAAGGCGGTGAATGCCCTCAGCTCCCACTTCGAGGTGAAGTCTTTTCGTGACGGAAAGGTGCGCCACTTGATGTTCGAAAAAGGTGTCTTGAAGAGCGATAAGACTTCCAAGACGGAGGACGAGAATGGTACATACATCTTCTTCGAGCCAGACAATACGCTTTTTAAAAACTACAGTTTCCATGATGACATCGTGGAGACGATGCTTCGCAACTATACTTACCTGAACACGGGGCTCACCATCATGCACAATGGTCGCCGCATCCTCAGCCGCCATGGCTTGCAAGACCTCTTGCAAGATAACATGACCAACGAGGGCCTCTATGATATTGTTCACATGAAGGGCGAGGACATCGAGATAGCTTTTACTCATACCAATCAGTATGGCGAGGAGTACTATTCCTTCGTCAATGGTCAGCATACCACTCAGGGAGGTACCCATCAGAGTGCCTTCAAGGAACATATCGCCAAGACCATCAAGGAGTTTTATGGCAAGTATGAGTATGGCGACATCCGTAACGGACTGGTCGCAGCCATTGCCATCAACGTGGAGGAACCTGTGTTCGAGAGCCAGACGAAAATCAAGCTCGGTAGTACCACGATGACTCCGAATGGTGGAGAGACCATCAACAAGTACGTGGGCGACTTCTTGAAGAAGGAAGTAGATAACTACCTCCATATCCACAAGGATGTGGCTGAGATACTGGAAAACAAGATCAAGGAGAGCGAGCGTGAGCGCAAGGCGATGGCGGGTGTCACCAAGTTGGCTCGTGAGCGTGCCAAGAAGGCGAACCTCCACAACCGCAAGCTCCGTGACTGTCGCATCCACTTTAGCGACGCCAAGAACGAGCGCAAGGAGGAGAGTAGTATCTTCATCACCGAGGGTGACTCTGCCAGTGGAAGTATCACCAAGAGCCGTGACGTGAATACCCAGGCGGTGTTCTCTTTGCGTGGCAAACCGTTGAACAGCTTTGGCTTGACCAAGAAGGTGGTATATGAGAACGAGGAGTTCAATCTCCTCCAGGCTGCCCTCGACATTGAGGATGGCTTGGATGGCTTGAGATACAACAAGGTGATCGTGGCTACCGATGCCGATGTCGATGGCATGCACATCCGATTGCTTATCATCACCTTCTTCCTCCAGTTCTTCCCAGACCTCATCAAGAAGGGACACGTATATGTGTTGCAAACCCCATTGTTCCGTGTGCGCAACAAGCGAACCAAGATCAAGAACAAGCAGGCGGTGGCTGATGCTGATGCCAAGTTGGGACCTAAGGAAAAGAAGGGCGATTTCATCACGCATTATTGCTATAGCGACGAGGAGCGTCAGCAAGCCATCAAGGCTCTCGGTCCTGACCCGGAAATCACTCGATTCAAAGGTTTGGGTGAGATTTCGCCAGAGGAGTTCGCTCACTTCATTGGTCCTGATATGCGATTGGAACAGGTCACTTTGCATAAGAACGACCAAGTGCAGAAGCTCTTGGAGTACTACATGGGCAAGAACACCATGGAGCGTCAGAACTTCATCATCGACAACCTGGTGATAGAGGAGGACATTCCTGAGGAAGACTCGGCACCGCTGGATTGAGGTAAGTGAAGAGTGAAGAACGAAGAGTGAAGAATTCAAATGTATTTTTGATTATGTATCAAAAACTACTGTTAACTGTTGACACTGTTGATGGTTGATGGATTCTCTTTCTTTTTAAACTTAAGTTTTCAAAAATGAAGAAGATATTGTTTCTTGCGCTCTTGGCGTGGATGACCGTCGGTTCGGTCGATGCCCAGATGCGCATCAGAATGGGCAAGAACAGCCCGATAGAGAAGTTGGGTAGGGCGGAAATCGCCATCGCCAACCTCTATGTGGATAGTGTGGATGAGAACAAGCTCGTGGAGGATGCCATCCGTGGTATGCTCGAAAAGCTCGACCCTCATTCTTCCTATACCACAGCCAAGGAAACACAGTCGATGAACGAGTCCTTGAATGGCTCTTTCGATGGCATCGGCGTGCAGTTTAATATGGTGGATGATACTTTGCTCGTCATCCAGCCTGTTACCAATGGTCCTTCCGAGAAGGTGGGCATCATCGCTGGCGACCGCATCGTGGCTGTGAATGACACTGCCATCGCGGGTGTCAAGATGAGCAAGGAAGACATCATGAAGCGTCTCCGTGGTCCTAAGGGTACGATGGTGAACCTGACCATCGTGCGCCGTGGCATCAAAGACAAGTTGCAGTTCAAGGTGAAGCGTGACAAGATACCTGTCACCACGATGGATGCAGCCTATATGATTCGTCCGGGCATCGGATATATCCGGTTGGGTAGCTTCGGCATGACCAGCCACAAGGAGGTTTCCGAGGCCATGGATTCCTTGAAGAAGAAGGGTATGAAAGATCTCATCTTCGACTTGGAGGACAATGGTGGTGGATACCTACAGACAGCGGCTCAGATTGCCAACGAGTTCTTGGAGAAAGGCGACTTGATAGTCTATACCAATGGACGGAAAGCACCTCGCCAGGAGTTCCGTGCCGAGGCTAACGGTCGTTGGCGCAAGGGCAAGTTGGTCGTGCTTACCAATGAGTTTACTGCCTCTGCCGCCGAGATTGTCTCTGGCGCCATCCAAGACCAGGACCGTGGTGTGGTGGTAGGTCGCCGTACCTTCGGCAAGGGATTGGTACAACGTCCTTTGACCTTCGAGGATGGCAGCGAGATTCGCTTGACCATCGCCCATTACTATACACCGAGCGGAAGATGTATTCAGAAGCCTTATACGAAGGGCGACCGTGAGGACTATGCGATGGATCTCGACAAGCGATACAAGCATGGCGAGTTTACCAATCAGGACAGCATCCATCTCGCAGACAGCTTGAAGTATTATACTTTGCGTAAGCATCGTGTGGTTTATGGCGGCGGTGGCATCATGCCAGACTATTTCGTTCCGCTCGATACGACCAAATATACCAAGATGCACCGTCAGTTGGCTGCCAAGAGCATCGTCATCAACCAGAGCTTGAAGTTCATCGACGCTCATCGCAAGGAGTTGAAGGCTCAGTACAAGGACTTTAATAAGTTCTTGGCAAATTATGAGGTTCCTGCTTCGTTGGTCGATGGCATCATCGCCGAGGGCAAGAATGAGAAGATAGAGCCGAAGGATGATGCAGAGTTGGCTCAGACGAAGAAATACTTAGCCATCCAACTCAAAGCTCTTGTGGCGCGCGATATTTGGGATATGAGCCAGTACTTCCAAGTATGGAACGAGACGAATGAAATCGTGCAGCGAGCCGTGAAGTTGCTACAAACAGGTAAATAATTGTCACCAGTATGGTTGGAATGGGCTGAATTGTAAATCGGCGACCGAAGGGAAAGCCAAAGCCCTCAAACTCCAAGAAGGTGTATCATAAGTCCTATTAACAGCAAAAAAAGATGGGCTGAAAGCCCAAAAACTTCAAGCCCAGGGCCATCGCCCTGGGTAAAGATTAGATCAAGGAAGTCGCCCTGAAAGGGCAAA
>DKCU01000008.1 GCA_002451555.1 Candidatus Segatella albertsiae | reverse complement strand
TGGTCAAGATTGGGTGTGGCAAACGCACCATCTTGCAGTTGGTCTCGTCTGGGTTCAAGATACCAGAACCTACACGACCGATGTACTCGGTGAGACTCATCACGAGGTTCTCACGGATGGAGTCGATGGCAGGGTTGGTAACCTGAGCGAACTGCTGACGGAAGTAGTTGAAGAAAATCTGCGGCTGGTCTGAGAGTACGGCAAGTGGGGTATCGTTACCCATGGATGCGGTAGGCTCCTGACCTTTGGTAGCCATTGGGATGATGGTACCGTCAATGTCCTCCTCGCCGAAACCAAACTCCAGTTCCTTGCGAGTCAAGTTCTCCACTGAGTTATCCACCTTACGACCGCTGCGGAGCTTTTCGAGTTCGATACGGTTGGTGTTCAACCACTGGCGGTATGGATGTGCGGCAGCCAAACGCTCCTTGATTTCACCGTCATAGTAAATCTTGCCTTCCTGTGTATCAATCAAGAGAATCTTACCTGGCTGCAAGCGACCCTTCTCGGCAATCTCCTGTGGGTCGAAGTCCATAACACCCACCTCGGAAGCGACAACCATCATATCGTTCTTAGTGATGGTGTAACGAGCAGGGCGCAAACCGTTTCTATCGAGCATACCACCGGCGTAGCGACCATCGCTGAAGAGCAAGGCTGCAGGACCATCCCATGGTTCCATCAAGATAGAATGATACTCATAGAATGCCTTCAAGTCCTCGGAAATAGGGTTCTTGTCATTGAAGCTCTCAGGTACCATGACAGCCATAGCGTGAGGCAAAGACAAGCCACTCATCACGAAGAACTCGAACACGTTGTCGAGACTGGCAGAGTCACTCATGTTAGGCTGAACGATAGGAGAAATCTCACGAATATCGCCGAGAGCCTCGCTGCTCAACACACTCTCACGAGCCTTCATCCATGCACGGTTACCACGGATGGTGTTAATCTCACCGTTGTGGCAGAGGAGACGGAAAGGCTGAGCCAAGCTCCATGTAGGGAAGGTGTTGGTAGAGAAGCGAGAGTGAACGAGTGCCAAACCGCTTGTGAAATAATTATTGGTCAAGTCAGGATAGTATTGACGCAACTGGAGGCTGCTCAACATACCCTTATATACGATGTTCTGATTGGAGAGCGAACAGATATAGAAGTCTGGATCGGTGATACGTTTCTCGATGCGCTTACGAATCAAATAAAGTGTGCGCTCGAAGACGTCCACCTTGTCGTCGGTAACACCGGTGATGAACACCTGTTTGATGGCAGGCTCATTCGCCAAGGCTGCCTCACCGAGACAATCAGGGTTGGTAGGCACATTGCGGAGGTGCATCAACTGGAGTCCCTCACGTTCGATTTCCTCGATCATGATGGAGAGGATGTCCTGCTGTTTCTTCTCGTCCTTAGGCAAGAAGACGAGGCCCGTACCATATTTTCCCTTTTCTGGCACAGGGATACCCTGAAGAAGAATAAACTCATGTGGAATCTGGAGCATGATACCTGCGCCGTCACCCGTCTTGTTGTCGGCTCCCTCAGCACCACGATGGCGCATATTCTCAAGAACCTTCAAGGCGTTATCGACCAGCTCATGACTCTTGTTACCGTGGATGTTAACCACCATACCTACGCCACACGCATCGTGCTCATAGGCTGAACTGTACAATCCTTTTTCCATTTCTTGTTCGTTTTATCGGTTATTTATATAACTATATTTTTCACTTACTTATACGCTTGCTCGTGTACTCCTGCCACTGCACGACCGCTTGGGTCGTTCTGGTTCTTGAAGGAAGCATCCCAGGCAAGAGCCTCGGCGGTAGAACATGCTACGCTTGGTACACTTGGTACACTCTTGGCGGCACTGTCACTTGGGAAGTGCTCGGCGAAGATGGAGCGATAGTAGTACTCCTCCTTGTTCTGTGGAGGGTTGATTGGGAATCGCTCTGCGGCATGTGCCATCTGCTCGTCGCTCACGGCGGAAGCGGTGATTTGCTTCAAGGTGTCAATCCATGAATAGCCCACACCATCGGAGAACTGTTCCTTCTGACGCCAAGCCACCTGCTCTGGCAGCAAGTCGGCGAATGCCTCACGAACCACTTTCTTCTCGATGGTCTTGTCTGGACACATCTTCAAGACTGGGTTCATGCCCATCGCTACATCCAGGAATTCCTTGTCGAGGAATGGCACACGACCTTCGATACCCCATGCAGCCAAACTCTTGTTGGCTCTCAGGCAGTCGTAGAGGTAGAGTTTGCCTAACTTGCGCACGGTCTCCTCATGGAATGCCTTGGCATCCGGTGCCTTGTGGAAGTAGAGATAACCTCCGAACACCTCATCGGCGCCCTCACCGGAGAGAACCATCTTGATACCCATGCTTCGGATGACACGTGCCAAGAGATACATTGGAGTAGAGGCACGGACGGTGGTTACATCGTAAGTCTCGATGAAGTAGATGACATCACGGATGGCATCCAGACCTTCCTGGATGGTGTAGTTGATTTCGTGGTGTACGGTACCGATGTGCTCAGCCACCAAACGGGCCTTTGCCAAGTCTGGCGCACCCTTCAAACCTACGGCGAAGGAGTGCAAGCGTGGCCAGTAAGCCTTGGTCTCGCCACCGTTCTCCACACGAGTGGTGGAATATTTCTCGGCGATAGCTGAGATGACGGATGAATCGAGACCACCACTGAGGAGTACACCGTAAGGTACATCGCTCATCAACTGGCGCTTCACGGATGCTTCGAGTGCATCGTGAATTTCTGTTACCGCAGCCTTTTCCTGAGACTCGGCAGCAGCCAACTGCTCGGCAGCCTTCTTGGTATCATCGATCTGATATTTCTTCTGCATGGTAGCATACTCGAACCAATCGCGAGTATAATAACGCTTCATGCCAGGAGTCTTGCTATAGTAATAATGACCTGGGAGGAATGGCTCGTAGTGGTCGCACTGTCCTTCGAGAGCCTTGAGCTCAGAGGCAACCATCACCTTTCCATCCTTGTCGTAGCCGATGTAGAGAGGAATCACGCCGATAGGGTCACGGGCAATCAAAAACTCATCACGCTCTACATCGTAAAGGGCGAAAGCAAAGATACCATTGAGTTCTTCGAGCATCTTGCAGATGCGCTCGTGTACGGCATCCTCACCTTTATATATTAAGGTGGCGAAATCGGTATCTGCCCGCATCTCACGATAGAGGGAAAGAATCACCTCGCAGTCGGAGCCAGTCTGGTACTGGTACTTGCCAGCGAAGCGAGCTCGGATGTCCTGATGATTATAAATCTCACCGTTTACGGCAAGCACCTGTTTTTTATCAGGAGCAAACAAAGGTTGGCGACCACTCTCAGGATCGACGATACTCAGACGCTCATGTGCCAGGATAGCGGAACCACCACAATAGATGCCGCTCCAGTCTGGTCCGCGATGGCGGATCTTCTGGCTCATACGAAGCGCTTGCTGTCGCAATTCAGGAGTTTGTTCCTGAATATTGAAGATAGATACGATTCCACACATAATATCTTTTCCTTTCTTTTACGGTTATTTATAACTACTATTTATAACTACTTGTTCACCCTAGGAAACCAATATTCTAACTAGAAATCCTAGTATTCGATAACACTTTGTTATGTTTCGGCTGCAAAATTACAACTTTTTGATAGAATAAAGAAAGAAATAAATACATTTTGTCTTATCTTTAGACCATTTATAACAATTTAATAGATAATACAAGCAAAAACATTACAATCTGTAAGAAAAAACAGCTCCACACACTACAGTTTAACAAACAAGAGACATTTTAAGGCTAAAAGGCATTCTTTTAAGACGCAAAAAGAGGGTGTGTCATAAGTCAAATCCAATGCGCCCTGAATTGAAAATCGGCGGCCGAAGGGAAAGCCAAAAGGTAATCTGCTCCAAGCCCAGGGCAACACCCTGGGTCTTCAGTCATTTATAAAAGTCGCCCTGAAAGGGCAAAAGCAAATTGTTATCAATGCTTTTGCCCTTTCAGGGCGACTTTCATAAATGACTCCAAGCCTAGGGCGTTGT
>DKCU01000129.1 GCA_002451555.1 Candidatus Segatella albertsiae | reverse complement strand
AAATATATCGTATGAGTAGCACTTTGAAATTCAGTAGATAGTTTAAATTTATTGAAGAAAATGTTTGTAACTATATTTTGTTGGTAGATTTATATATATAAATATAAACCTAAAAACCATCCATGTTAATCACAGAAGTTTATATTTATAAATATAGATATAAAGTTTAAAAATCTAAATATTTTCCTTTTTATTTGGTAGTTACCAAATTTTGCTTTACTTTTGTAAATGAAATCGGAAATCGGGGGTAAAAGCCGTTTGTTCGTAAATATATCATCAAAATTTGGAAAATTCCTTTGTAAATTTTAGAAGACAATGAAAGATAGAATTAGACAGCTGATGGAAGATCAGCATCTCACCCAGCAAAACTTTGCACAGCTTATCGGTACCACACCTGCAACATTGAGTAATATTTTCAATGGTAAAACCAATCCTTCTCTCGCAATCGTAGATGGAATTCATAAAAGTTTTCCTCAGGTGAATGTATATTGGATCATGTATGGTACTCCTCCTATGTATAATTCTCAGCAAGGAAAAGATGCTGGTTCTGGCACGATGAATGGTATGGAGGATAGTTTTCCTCAAGGAATGACTAACGGTTTAAATACAGAACGCCGTGGGTATGGCGACTCTCTGGAAGCGACGTTTGATTTTTCAGCTCCGACTGCTCAATCCTCCCCTGCTTCGCCATCACTCTTTGACACACCTTCTATGCATGGTGTTAATAATACACCTAAAAAAGAAGCTCAGAAAATGGTTAAAATAATTGACAAACAGCAACGAAGAATCACAGAGATACGTATCTTTTATGATGATCAGACTTGGGAGACTTTTGTCCCTAAAAAATAGGTTTATTTCATCTTAAAATAATAAAATATGTGTAGATTCTTTTGTGTTGTCAAAAAATAACATTACCTTTGCACAAAACATTCATAATCGTGATGAAAAAATACATTTTAGACTTGAAGGTCGTTTCTGTGGATTTTTTGAGTGATAAGCATGTGTTGTTGAAGCTTACTGATGAGAACCCTTTGCCAGAAATGCTACCTGGACAATTTGTTGAAGTAAAGGTAGAGAATTCCCCTACTACGATGCTTCGACGCCCTATCTCTATCAATTTTGTGGATAGAGTGCGTAATGAACTTTGGTTGCTTGTCGCCATGATTGGTGATGGAACTCGTCAATTAGGAAAGCTCAAGGTGGGTGATACACTCAATTGTGTCCTTCCTCTGGGCAATGGATTCTCCATGCCTAAGAAGACGGGTGAGAGATATCTTCTAGTAGGTGGAGGCGTAGGTGTCGCCCCATTGCTATATTTTGGCCAATGTCTTAAAGATGCAGGCGCCGAGCCTATTTTCTTGTTGGGAGCACGTAAGGCAACCGACCTCTTGGAGCTAGACGCATTTGCAAAGGTTGGACGAGTTTGTATTACTACTGAAGATGGTAGTGCAGGCGAGCAAGGTTTTGTGACGAATCATTCCGTTTTGCAGAATGAGCAGTTTGATATGATTTGCACGTGTGGTCCTAAGCCGATGATGCTGAATGTGGCTCGCTATGCCAAGAAAGCTGGCGTAGAGTGCGAGGTCTCCTTGGAGAACAAGATGGCTTGTGGCGTAGGTGCTTGCTTGTGCTGTGTAGAGAAAACCGTAAAGGGTAATCAGTGTGTTTGTAAAGATGGTCCGGTGTTAAATATTAAGAACTTGTTATGGCAAATCTAAATGTAAAAATAAATAACTTAAGTTTGAAGAATCCTGTCATGACGGCTTCAGGCACTTTTGGATATGGGTTGGAGTTCGCCGATTTTGTTCCGTTGGAGGAAATCGGTGGAATCATCGTCAAGGGTACGACGCTGGAACCTCGTGAGGGAAATGACTATCCTCGTATGGCTGAGACTGCGCAAGGTATGCTCAACTGTGTAGGGCTTCAAAACAAGGGAGTGGAGTATTTCTGCAATCATATCTATCCTCAGATCAAGGACATTGATACCAATATGATTGTGAATGTCTCAGGTCATTCTCCTGAGAGCTATGCGGCCTGTGCTGCGCATATTGACGAATTGGATAAGATACCAGCCATCGAGCTGAATATTTCTTGTCCTAACGTGAAGGATGGTGGTATGGCTTTCGGTGTGACTTGCGAGGGTGCTGCGAGCGTGGTGAAAGCGGTACGCAAGGTTTATCACAAGACGCTTATCGTGAAGCTTTCGCCTAATGTGACAAGTATCGCCGACATCGCTCGTGCATGTGAGGCGGAAGGTGCCGATTCGGTTTCCCTGATCAATACGCTCATGGGAATGGCAGTCGATATTGAGAAGCGTCAGCCGTTGCTCAGCATTCGTACAGGAGGTTTGAGCGGTCCATGTGTCAAGCCAGTTGCGCTCCGAATGGTTTATGATGTGGCTCATGCTGTCAAGATCCCTGTTGTAGGCTTGGGCGGAATCTCTTCTGCAAAGGATGCGATAGAGTTCTTGATGTGTGGTGCCACTGCCATTGAAATCGGTACGGCAAACTTTGTCGATCCTGCCATCACTAAGAAGGTGAAAGATGGAATCAATGAGTGGCTCGATAACCATGGGTGTTCGTCGGTACAGGAAATCATTGGTGCTATCAGTTAGAATACAAGATACAAAAACATTATAGAACGATTAAAATAAATATTCAATGTTATCTGATATAGAAATTGCAAAATCTGTGAAACTGCGACCAATCAACGATATCGCAGCAGAATTGGGAATCGAGGAGAATCAAGTTGAGAATTATGGTAGATATATTGCTAAGATTTCTACCAATGCCATTGACAAGGCAAAGTTTAAGAACCATCATTTGGTACTTGTTACGGCTATCAGTCCTACCAAGGCGGGCAATGGCAAGACTACAGTATCCGTAGGTTTGGCTCTCGGTATGCAGAAGATTGGCAAGAAAGCCGTTGTAGCTTTGCGTGAGCCTTCTTTGGGACCTTGCTTTGGCATGAAGGGTGGTGCCGCAGGTGGCGGCTATGCCCAAGTATTGCCTATGGAGAAAATCAACTTGCACTTCACAGGTGACTTCCATGCCATCACGGAGGCAAACAATATGATAGCTGCTTTGCTTGATAATTATCGTTACCAGCATGAGTCAGAAGGGTTCAAGTTGAAGAAGATACTTTGGCGTCGTGTCATGGATGTAAATGACAGAGGGCTTCGTCGCATCATCACGGGTATCGGCGATAAGAATGGTATCGAGACAGAGGCTGGGTTCGATATAACTCCTGCTTCTGAAATCATGGCTATCATGTGCTTTGCCACAAGCGTAGATGACCTTCGTCGCCGCATAGACAATATTCTTCTCGGCATTACCGAGGATGACAAGCCATTCACAGTGAAGGACATGGGAGTGGGAGGTAGCATCGTCGCTCTCCTGCTTGATGCCTTGAAGCCAAACTTGGTTCAGACTACAGAGGGTACTCCTGCCTTTGTACACTGTGGTCCTTTCGCCAATATCGCCCATGGTTGTAATTCTGTCATGGCTACTGCCGCAGCTTTGGAGTATGGCGACTATGCCATTACGGAGGCTGGATTCGGTGCAGACCTCGGTGCGGAGAAGTTCTATGACATCAAGTGCCGCAAGACGGGTTTGCAGCCAGATCTTACGGTTCTTGTCGTTACTCTCCAGGCTTTGAAGATGCATGGTGGTGTAGCCCAGGAAGACATCAAGAAGCCAAACATCGAGGGCATGGAGAATGGTTACTGGAATCTGGACAAGCACGTGAAGAACTTGCAGAGTTTTGGACAGACGGTTGTCATTGCCTTCAATAAGTTTGCTACCGACACCGATGAGGAAATCGAGGTGTTGCGCAAGCATTGCGAGGATATGGGCTGTGGATTTGCAGTCAACAATGCCTTTGCTGAAGGTGGCAAGGGAGCTGTTGAATTGGCTAACCTCGTGGTGAAGACCATTGATGAGCATCCTTCTGCCCCTCTCTATTTTGTTTACAAGGATGATGAGCCTGTAGAGAAGAAGATAGAGGATGTGGCTTTTAACCTCTATGGTGCAGGGAGTGTGACCTTGAGCGACAGTGCCAAGGCGATGATAGAGGAAATCAAGAAATTGGGTGCGGAGAAGTTCCCGATCTGTATTGCCAAGACGCAATATAGTTTCTCTACCGATGCCAAGGCTTATGGCCCTACCGATGGTTACGAACTTCATGTGCGTGACATCACTGTCAATATGGGTGCTGAGATGATTGTGGTCATCGCAGGTCCTATCATGCGTATGCCTGGTTTGCCAAAGAGTCCACAGGCTGAGCGCATCGACGTAGTGAATGGCGAGATAACAGGCTTGTCATAAGCTGCCTATAGAGCATCGGATAAAGGCTTGTCAATGATAAGCCCGTCGGATAGACATATATAAAAAGCCCTACTTGCTTTGATCATTTTCGCAAGTAGAGCTTTTTTTTCTTTTCTTTTTTTTAAAAAAAAACTACACGCCTACACAATCTCTGTAAGCCGCAGCTCAATGGTACATTTCTTGCATGGCGGTGGAAGAAGCTAGGCTGAATTCGCAGCCGCAGTACAACTGATTGTAGAACTCGTTGATTCGCAGAAGTTCGCCACGGCGATTCTGAAGGCCTCCTTTGCGCCAGTTCATGTCCCACCATTCCACATCTGGGCATTCTTCCACGGCTATATGGCCAGCAGCATCTATCTGCTTGATATTTTTCCATCGAGAAGAGGCGAGGGTAGTGGTGAGCCAGTGGAAACCATGCTCTTGGGCATACTTCGCCGCATGGGTCAAGCGGTATTGGAAGCAGACTGAGCAACGTGAGCCCCTCTCTGGCTCGTTCTCCAATCCCTTGATGGTGTTCCTCCAGTCCTCATGGTCGTACTCATCCTCTACGTAGGGTACGTCCTGGGCTTCTAGGAATCGCATCAGCTCATGCTTGCGAATCTTGTATTCCTTTTGCGGGTAGATGTTGGAATTGCTGAAATATACGGTAGGCTTCATGCCATTGCGAAGCATACATTCCACGATGGCTGCGGAACAGGGGGCGCAACAAGCGTGCAACAATACGGCATGACCTTCGGCCTTGCTCCCATTGGGTAAAGTAAGTTGTATGAATTTGTATTGTTCTTCTACTGGAATTTTCATAATTAAATGTAATTGAATTGAATCATAATTGTTTTTTTTGATAAAAACGAATTGGAATCCGTATGTTCGTGTATTTGTAGGGGTATAAAAACAAAAAAACAAATGGGGTACAGTCTCACGACAACCCCCATTTGCCCAAATATATGCGAAAACTGATGCAAAGATACTGCTTTTTTCTCAACTACCAAATTTTTCGGGAAGTTTTTTTGCGAAAGAGGAAAAATACTTGTTTTTTTAACTAGAAATTAACGGTTCGTATGCTAATTGTTAAAGAAACTATTTCTCCTTTAAGGTTGAAAAGAAGAGTGTGTCCTGAAAGGAATGGTAACAATCTCTGTTCCCTATAATATATTAAAAGGTGCTAAGGAGAAAAAGTAAGGTGATAATGTGGAAAGTTAGATGAGAGCTTCCTGTATATGCTTACAGAAAAGCGTATGAGAACGTACAGAAGAGGTGTTTTTGATAAAATTCTAATATTTTTCTAAAATCTTACCACTTGTTTCAGAATTATTTGTTACCTTTGCACTCGCTTAGAAGCATTTAAACAAATAACGTTATAACAATTTTATGAACTTTACACTATTTATCACCGTTTTGCTGACGGCTGTAACCTTGGTGGTGGCCGCTTATGTCATCGCTAAGCTTATCGGTCCTCGTTCATACAATCCGGTAAAGGGTGAACCTTTCGAGTGTGGTATTCCGACTCGTGGCAGCTCCTGGTTGCCATCACACATCGGCTACTATCTCTTCGCCATCCTTTTCTTGATGTTTGACATTGAGACCGTGCTGCTTTACCCATGGGCAGTCGTAGTTAAGCAGTTTGGATCTATGGCTCTCGTGAGCATCGGGTTCTTCCTGTTGGTATTGGTATTTGGCCTGGCTTACGCTTGGCGGAAAGGAGCATTGGAATGGAAGTAAACAAAAGAGCCTCTATCAAGAGTATTCCTTACGACGAGTTTAAGGACAATGATACCCTCGAGAAGATTGCGCAAGAGCTTAACGAGGGTGGTGCTAACGTGGTTGTCGGTTCACTCGACGCTGCCATCAACTGGGGACGTAGCAACTCGCTCTGGTCTTTGACCTTCGGTACCTCTTGCTGTGGTATCGAGTTCATGGCCGTGGGTTGTGCCCGCTACGACTTTTCTCGTTTCGGCTTCGAGGTAACACGTAACTCTCCACGTCAGGCTGACTTGATCATGTGTGCCGGTACTATCACCAACAAGATGGCGCCAGTGTTCAAGCGTTTGTATGATGAAATGGCTGAGCCTAAGTATGTAGTGGCTGTAGGCGGTTGCACCATCTCGGGTGGTCCGTTCAAGAAGAGCTACAACGTAGTTCGCGGTATCAGCGAGTTGGTTCCTGTGGATGTGTATATCCCTGGATGTCCTCCACGCCCTGAGGCTATCCTTTACGGTATGATGCAGTTGCAGCGTAAGGTAAAGGTAGAGAAGTTCTTCGGTGGTGCCAACCACAAGATGAACAGCGAGGAGAAGGAGCTGAGTATGAGCAAGGGTGGTCTTCATGGCTTGAGCAATGAGAACCTCTCTGATGCTGAGAAGCTCGGACACAAGGAGCCTATCATCGTAACTGAAGTACCTGAGGACTTCGACCCTCAGAAAGGTCTAACTGATTAATATAATAAGGTATAAGAACATGAAACTGAATAATATTGAATTGAGTTTTGACAATTTCGCCTCAGAGATGGCGAAGTTGAAGAACGAGAAGCATTTCGACTACCTTGTTACCATCATCGGTGAGGACTTCGGTGAGGAAGGTCTCGGATGTATCTACATTCTTGAGAACACTCAGAACAACGAGCGTTGCTCCGTGAAGACCATCGCCAAGAAGGTGGATGGCTCGGATGTAATCCCTACAGTAGTGAACCTCTGGAAGGTAGCTGACTTGTTGGAGCGTGAAGTATTCGATTTCGTCGGCATCAAGTTCTTGGGTCACCCAGACATGCGCCGTCTCTTCCTCCGCACCGACTTCCAAGGCTATCCACTCCGCAAGGACTTCGACATGAGCCCTGAGGCCAACAAGTTCCCTTGCACCGACGAACCTGAGGATGATTTTACCGTAGAGTACTCCTTGAGCCAGGATGGTCACTTGGTAGCTACTCAGAAGCGTCGTTTCGACGAGGATGACTACGTGGTCAACATCGGTCCTAACCACCCATCTACCCACGGTGTGCTCCG
>DKCU01000048.1 GCA_002451555.1 Candidatus Segatella albertsiae | reverse complement strand
CAACTGAGCTATTGAAGCATTTGCAAAGATAAAAACTAAAAGTCCTTATTTGCGAGTGCAAAAGTACTAACTTTTCATGATTCTACCAAATTTTTCTCCAACTTTTTTTGCTTTTTCTTATAAAATGTATGTTTTTTCCGTCTTGTTGGCACTTTTTAAGCTAAAAAAGGGTAGCTTTTGCAAAGAAATGAGTAATTTTGTGCGCAAAACTCATATAAAATACGATAAGCATGAAAAAAATATTGATTTCGATGCTGGCATTGCTCTTAGTATTGCCAAGTTTCTCGCAGAAAGATGCTGACCACGACTTTAAGGTGGCTAAGAATATGGATGTCTTCACAGCCATATATAAAAACCTGGATATGATGTATGTCGATACGCTTGATGCTGATGAGGTGATTGGCAATGGCATCAAGGCTATGCTGGGTAGCTTGGATCCTTATACAACTTACTATCCTGAGTCTGATCAGCAAGAACTGAAGCGTATGCTTACAGGTAAATATGCTGGCGTGGGTGCCTTGATTCGCTACAATAACCAGTTGCAACGTGTGGTTGTTGATGAACCTTACGAGAACATGCCGGCGGCTGAAGCGGGGTTGAAGAAAGGCGATATTATCTTGAGTATCGCCGATACCTCCATGGTTGGCAAAGATGTAGCGTATGTGAGCGACCATTTGCGTGGAGAACCTGGTACTTCTTTCATCATCAAGATAAAGAGACCTAGCACGGGCAAGGAAATGAAAATGAAAATCACGCGACGTACCATCCAGATGCCTTATCTCCCATATTATGGTATGCTGCAAAATCATGTAGGCTATATTAATTTTAATAGCTTTACGGAAAATTCAGCCAAGGATGTGCGCCGTGCTTTCATTGACTTGAAGAAACAAGGCGCACAAAAGTTGATTTTCGATTTGAGAAACAATGGGGGCGGCTCTGTAACCGAAGCTGTGAGCATTGTCAATATGTTCTTGCCGAAGAATAAGCTTGTCTTGTCGATGAAGGGAAAATTGCAGCGTTCTAACAATGTCTATAAAACTACGGTGGAACCTCTTGATACCTTGATGCCTATTGTGGTGTTGGTGAACGAGAATACGGCAAGTGCAAGTGAGATTACAAGTGGGTGCTTGCAGGATTACGACCGTGCTATTATATTAGGTACGCGCACGTATGGAAAAGGTCTTGTGCAAACGACTATGGATTTGCCATACAATGGACAGATGAAGTTGACCACTGCCAAGTACTTCATCCCAAGTGGTAGATGCGTGCAGGCTTTGAACTACAAACATGCCAAAGGTGGCTATGTGGAGCACGTGCCTGATTCCTTGACTAAAGTGTTCTATACCGAAGCTGGTAGGGAAGTGAGAGATGGTGGTGGAATCAAACCCGATATCGAAGTGAAGGCTGATACGGTTCCTAACATTGCGTTTTATCTAGCTGGGGCTCGTGACAGTAATGAGGTCATGCTCAATTATGAGATAGATTATATAGCGAAGCACCCTACGATTGCTCCTGCTGCTGAGTTCGCACTGACGGATGCGGATTATGACGAGTTTAAGGAAAGGGTCTTGAAGGCAGACTTTAAGTATGACCGTGAGACAGAAAAGTATCTGAAGGACTTGGAGAAACTGGCGAAATTCGAGGGTTATTATGATGATGCGAAGCCTGAGATAGAAGCCTTGAAGAAAAAGTTGAGCCACAATGTGGCCAAGGACTTGGAATATAATAAGCAGACCATCAAGCAAATCTTGGAGAATGACATCGTGGCAGCTTACTATTATCAGAAAGGTGCTATCCAAAATTCTTTGCGTTATGACAAGCAAGTGAAGGAAGCTGTAAAACTCTTGGATGATGCGGAGGGCTATCAAAAGTTGTTGCATCCGAACAAGGATAATGCTAAAGGCTTGAACAAGAATAATGTTAAAAAATAGTGAGATTGATGCTTGATTTTGTGCTGTTTTGCGCCAAAATCGTGCACAATACATTAAAAATGCGCAAGTTAGAAAGAAAAAGTTGCAAAAATTTTGGATAATCTCGAAAATATTCGTAATTTTGCAAACGTTCAGTGGAATGAGGGGCTCGCAAAGAGTTCCTCATTTTATTTTAATAAGGTATATATGATTGACAAAAACGTCGTAAAAACATTAGTGGATGAGTGGCTCCAAGATAAGGAATATTTCTTGGTGGACATCGAAATTAGTCAGGACAACAAGATTGTTGTCGAGATAGACCATGTGGATGGTGTATGGATTGAGGATTGCGTGAATCTGAGTAGGTTTATCGAAGACCATTTGGATCGTGAGAAGGAAGACTTCGAATTGGAAGTCGGCTCAGCGGGCCTTGGTCAACCGTTTAAGGTTCCTCAGCAGTACATCAACTTCGTTGGTAAGGAAGTGGAGGTGCTCGATGCCGATGGTAAGAAGGTGAAGGGCATCCTCAAGGCTGTTGATGGCAATGACTTTACGGTCAGTGTCGAGGAAAAGGTGAAAGTGGAAGGCAAAAAACGCCCGGTTAAGCAAGAGGTTGACTATGCGTTCCAGATGGATAAGGTAAAATATACAAAATACTTAATAAGTTTCAAATAAACTATGGCTAAAAAAGAGCAAGAAATAACTGCGAGTATGATTGATACATTCCGCGAGTTCAAAGAAACCAAGAATATCGACCGTACTACATTGGTGAGCGTGTTGGAGGAAAGCTTCCGTAACGTGCTTGCTAAGATTTTCGGTAGTGATGAAAACTTTGATGTAATTGTCAATCCTGATAAGGGCGACTTCGAAATCTATCGTAACCGTGTGGTTGTTGCTGATGATGAGGTGGAAGACGAGAACAAGGAAATCACTTTGACTGAGGCTCGTAAAATCCAGGCTGACTACGAGGTCGGCGAGGACGTGAGTGAAAAGGTGGATTTCAACAAGTTCGGTCGTCGTGCCATCTTGACGCTTCGCCAGACTTTGGCTTCCAAGATTTTGGAATTGGAGCATGACTCTTTGTATAATAAATATAAGGATCGTGTAGGTCAGATTATTTCTGGTGAGGTTTATCAGATTTGGAAGCGTGAGGTGCTCGTGGTGGATGATGAGAACAATGAGCTGATTTTGCCAAAGTCTGAGCAGATTCCTTCTGACCAGTATCGCAAGGGCGAAACGGTTCGCGCGGTCATCTTGCGAGTGGATAACGAGAACAATAACCCAAAGATTATCTTGAGTCGTACTGCTCCTATCTTCTTGCAGCGTTTGCTGGAAGCTGAGGTGCCTGAGATTGCAGAGGGACTTATCGCTATCCGTCGTATTGCTCGTATGCCAGGCGAGCGTGCTAAGATCGCCGTGGAGACATTTGACGAGCGAATCGATCCTGTTGGAGCGTGTGTCGGTGTCAAGGGTAGCCGTGTGCATGGTATTGTTCATGAATTGGGTAATGAAAACCTCGATGTCATCAATTACTCAAGCAATATAAAGTTGTTTGTGCAGCGTGCTCTTGCGCCAGCAAAGATTTCGTCTGTCAATATAGATGAGGAGAACAAAAAGGCAGAAGTGTATTTGCAGCCTGAGGAGGTAAGCTTGGCCATCGGTCGTGGTGGTATGAACATCAAGTTGGCTTCTATGTTGACTGAATATACGATTGACGTGTTCCGTGAGATAGACGAGAGTCAGGCTGACGAGGATATCTACTTGGATGAATTCTCTGATGAAATTGACCAGTGGGTAATCGATGCCATCAAGGGTATCGGCTTGGACACTGCCAAGCAGGTGCTGAATGCTCCTCGTGATATGCTCGTGGAGAAGGCAGACTTGGAGGAAGAGACCGTCGATAATGTGTTGAGCATATTGCGCGCTGAGTTCGAACAGTAATAGTGAGGTATCGAATCTTTTTTTTGAGATATTAGAATAGGAGTATAAATAATAATATATGAGCATCAGATTAAATAAAGCACTACGTGAATTGAACATAGGGGCTCAGACGGCAGTTGAGTTCTTATCAAAGAAAAAAGAACTGGGAGAGGTGAAGGATGATCCGAACTTCAAACTTAGCGACCAGCAATACAAGGCTCTTAGCGATGCCTTTTGCCAAGACAAGGAAGTTCGTAATCAGGCCGAGAAGCTTTTCCCAAAGAAGACAAAAGATAAAAAACGTGCGCCTGAGCAGAAGGACAATCATGCTGAGAGCGTCTTGAAATCCAATGGTAAGCAACAATTTAAACCGTTGGGTAAGATCGACTTGGATAGCATCGGAAAGGCTCCTGCTGCTAAGTCTGCTGCTCCAGTTAAGAATGAGGCGTCCATGAAAAAAGTGGCTGCTGCCGTCAGCCCCGCGTCAGAAAAACAGGCTTCGAAAGCTGAGGCAAAATCTTCTAGTGAACACCAAAAACATAATGGTGAGCAGAGACGTAACGACTCTAACGCTCAGAATGGTGGACAGAATAGTGGTCAGCAGAAGCAAAATAAGCAAAAAACAATGCAAAATCAGGCTAACAACAATCAGCCAAAACAAGTTGGTAAACCAACTGAGACTGCTACTTCTGGAAGTGTGTTCACTTTGAAGAGTGAGAAGAAATTCTCTGCAAATGAACCTAAAGTCTTGGGTAAGATAGACTTGTCTTCTCTTAACCAAAGCACTCGTCCTAAGAAAAAGACAAAGGAGGAGCGCCGTAAGGAACGTGAGGAGAAACTTGCCCAGCAGCACAGTGAGCGTAAAAAGCGCGTTCGTATCAATAAGGAACGCGTGGATATTAACGCTGAGGTCAACCAGAATAATGGGGGCGGCAAGAATAACGGCGGCAACCAAAACAACAATGGCGGTGGCAAGAAGAAGAATAAGAATAAAAATAAAAACAACAACAAAAACAACCAGCGTCAGATAGAGGTAGATGACGAGGCTGTAGCACGCCAGGTAAAGGAGACTCTTGCTCGCTTGACCAACAAGAGCCAGAACAAGAAGGGTGCTAAGTATCGTAAGGAGAAACGTGAGGCTGTCCAGGAGAAGTTGCAAGACCAGGCTCGTCAGGAGCAGAAGGAAAGCAAGATTCTGAAGCTCACCGAGTTTGTTACCGTTAGCGAGTTGGCTACGATGATGAATATCTCTGTTACTCAGGTCATCTCTACCTTGATGGGTGTGGGTATCATGGTTTCCATCAACCAACGCCTCGATGCCGAGACCATCAACATGGTGGCAGAGGAGTTCGGCTTCAAGACTGAGTACGTGAGTGCCGACGTTCAGGAGGCAGTGAGCGAGGAAGAGGACGATGAGAACGACTTGGTTCCACGTGCTCCAATCGTAACCGTGATGGGTCACGTTGACCATGGTAAGACCTCTTTGC
>DKCU01000028.1 GCA_002451555.1 Candidatus Segatella albertsiae | reverse complement strand
GGGCAAAAGCCTTCTGCATTTGGAAAATTTTATGCTTTTGCCCTTTCAGGGCGCATTAAACCTATCCCCATTTACCCAGGGCAACGCCCTGGGCTTGGTGCTTTTTGGGCTTTCAGCCCGATTTAACCGTACAGCTATTTTTTTTGAATAGGTGAACTTAGTAAAACTTGATGTCAACGATGACTTGTCCCCCCGCCTTCTCATTCAGACGGCGCACCAACATACTCCGCCCCATCGTCAGGTCGGCACGGAGGGCAGGATTATTGACCTTGACAAAAAGCGTCTGGTTCTTGATGAAACGCTCCCCAGTATATTGGGCAATAGGTTTACCCACCACCTCGTCCCACGAGGACAAGAGGCGTTGCTGACGGAGAGGAGTCTCCAACCCCTCATGGCGCAGTATCTCAGGCAGCAAGTCTGCTATGGATTTTACTTTTCTTCTAAACATGATCTATCCTCCCATCTTCCACATGAAATATCTTGTAATCTCCTTGCGTTCTTGACAGAATCTTGTCCAGATGGTCACGATTGGTGTCGGTGATGAATATCTGACCATACTTGTCGCCCGAGACCAACTGCACGATGGCCTCCACTCTCTGGGCATCCAACTTATCGAATATATCGTCTAAGAGCAACAAGGGAGTCGTGCCCGAACAAGTACGGCGCAAGAAGTCAAACTGAGCGAGTTTGAGAGCCAAGACAAACGTCTTGTTTTGTCCCTGGCTACCCTCTCTCTTCATCTGATAATCGCCAATCAACATCTCCAGGTCGTCGCGATGCACACCATGAAGAGAATAACCCACCGCACGGTCCTTTAACCTGTCTCTTTGGATGACCTCCAAGAGCGGACCACGCTGACAATGAGAAAGATAGTTGAGTTTGACCAATTCCCTGTTGCCCGATATTTTCTGATAGATCTGTTGAAACACCGGAATCAGTTCATCGACAAAATCCTTGCGTTTCTGATAAAGCGACTCGCCATTGCGAGCCATCTCATGCTCCCAGATGTCGAGCAAGGTGGCATCAGGTTCCTCCTCCATCTTGAGCAAGGCATTGCGCTGTTGGAGAGCCTTGTTGTATTGCGCCAGGCACTCGATGTAAGAATGGTCGTATTGCGAAATCACGACATCCATCAACTTGCGTCTCTCCTCGCTTCCCCCCTCGATGAGACTGGTGTCGGAAGGAGACACAAAAACCAGAGGTATCAGACCGATGTGTTGGGAGAGTCGCTTGTACTCCTTCTTGTTGCGCTTGAAATGCTTCTTGGTGCCACGCTTCATGCCACAATAGATATTCTCCACATCCCCCTGTTCGTCCAGGTAATTGCCTTCCAGCATGAAGAAGTTCTCGTCATGGGTAATCACCTGTGAATCTATGGGATTAAAGGCACTTCGGCAGAAGGAGAGATAATAGATAGCATCCAGAAAATTGGTCTTACCCACCCCGTTATGGCCGATAAGACAATTGATTTTGGGCGACAATTCCAAGTTGACACCCTTGATGTTACGATAGTTTATTATGGAAATATTCTTTAAAATCATACACTCTTCGATGCTTTTGGAGTGCAAAGTTAGCAGAAAAAGCGCAAAAAAAGAAAAAAGTAAGCGAGAAATTTCAATATATGGATAAAAATGCGTATTTTTGCAGCCTAGAATGTAGAATCGCTAAAAACGACAAGCTCAACTACATGACAAAAGGAAAATAATAAAAAGTAAAAATAAGAAATGGCAAACAACAACGTACAGGCTCCAGAGAGTGAGAGCCTAAACATTCGTGAGGCCTTCTTCATGAAGAATAAGAAGGCTATCCTTGGCGCAGTAATTGCAATCATCGTAATTATCGCAGGTATCTTCATCTACATCAACCAGATTTCAGGTCCTCGTGAGGAAAAGGCCAGCACCATGCTTGGCAAGGGTCAGACCTATTTCAACAATGAGATGTACGACCAGGCTCTGAAGGGCGACGGCGCAGGCTATGTAGGCTTCGTCAAGATTGCTGACGACTACAGCGGCACAAAGGCTGGCAACCTGGCCAATCTCTATGCAGGTCTCTGCTATGCCAACCTCGGCAAGTGGGCTGACGCACAGAAGAGCCTCGACGCTTTCTCTTCCAAGGGCGACCAGATGATCAGTCCTGCAGCTCAGGCTGCCTTGGGCGATGCATACGCTCACCTCAACCAGTTGGACAAGGCTGTGGATGCCTTCAAGAAGGCTGCCGACATGGCTGACAGCAAGTCTGAAGACGATGCCAACAACAGTCTCTCTCCTACCTTCCTCATCAAGGCTGGTGAAATTTTGGAGAGCCAAGGCAAGAAGGCCGACGCTTTGAGTATCTACCAGGATGTCAAGAAGAAGTATGTCAACTCTATGCTCGTACAGAGCGGTGAGATCGACAAGTACATCGAGAGAGCTTCCAACTAATCCCTTGGGGGGAAGCTTTCCTTATCATAATGAATCAGAATTATGGCAACAGCACTTCATAATTTATCAGAATACGACTTCAGCAAAGTTCCTGACGCTAGCAACATGTGCTTCGGCATCGTGGTGGCAGAGTGGAATCCAGAGATTACGGGAGCTTTGCTTGAAGGTGCCGTCAAGACTTTGGAGAAACATGGTGCGCTCACTGAGAACATCCATGTGAAGACCGTCCCTGGCAGTTTCGAACTCATCTACGGTGCCCACCAGATGGTACTCAACGGTGGATACGACGCAGTCATCATCCTCGGTTCCGTGATTCGTGGCGAGACTCCTCACTTCGATTATATCTGCGAAGGCGTAACTTACGGCATCGCTCGCCTCAATGCGACCCAGGAGATACCTGTCATCTATGGGTTGTTGACAACCAACGACTTGCAGCAGGCGAAAGACCGTAGCGGCGGCAAGTTGGGCAACAAGGGCGACGAGTGCGCCATTGACGCTATCAAGATGGCTAAGTTCTAAAAGTATTTTTCTGTATATTAAATAAGATATATATGAAACTTTACCAGTTATTGCAGTCATACGACTTCGAGGAGTTATTTCCTTATGTCAACGAGATGTTTCCCAATGCCCACCTGCATCGCGACGTATTCGAGAAGGCCTTCAACATGCTTAGCAGCATCGAGCCTGTCATGTCGAAGAAAAACATCCGATACGAACTTCGCGAGGACCCTAACAGCAAGGACATGATAGTGGGTGCAGACGACAACAGCTTCAACACCACTTGGGACTCTTGCCTGGGCAAGGAAATCAAGAAAGGCAAAGGGGCAGACATCACCAATGAAGAATTGGCAGCCAACTGCTTGCTGAATATCCTCTTCATTGGAAGACACCCTCAAAGCTTCGAGAAAGATTACAGAAAGCTTTTCAAGTAAATATTGAAATTAGTAAATATTGAAATTAGTAAATATTAAAATTAGAGGGTGTGTCATAAATCTATTAACAGCTAAAAGGACGGGCTGAAAGCCCAAAAGCACCAAG
>DKCU01000127.1:35755-40870 GCA_002451555.1 Candidatus Segatella albertsiae | reverse complement strand
TATAGTTCATTTCGTATGGTTTTATTCCAACCGTACAGTTCATTTCGTATGATTTTATTCCAACCATATAGTTGAAGAAACTTCCTTTTTCTCCTAATCCTTTGCAAAATTAAAAAAATATTTGTTTCTTTGCAACTAAATTGGCAGAAGATGCGTCTAAGCCATAGAAATTTTGATAAATAACATCGTAAAACAATTAAAATATTGAAGAATATGAAGAAAGTGATATTGGCATTGGCACTCATGATGAGTATAGGAGCTACCCAAGAGGTTTGCGCTTCTTCTGCTCCCAAACATCGTTATCACCCATCTACCCAACAGGTGGATAAACAAGCTACAGCTACTCAGGCCGCAGATAAACAAGCTGCAGCTTCTCAGACTGAGGATAAACAAAAAGCGTCTGCCAAGCCTGCGGAAAGTAAGAATGATGAAGAGTTGGAGGCTTACTCCGATACGACCAGCTTGGATACGATAGCAGAGGACGAATCTTATGCCGATGACGATGATGCACGTTCTTATCACTCAAAGTATAGTTTGGGTAATTACGATGACCCATTCGATTTCTTGGGGTCCGTCTTCGGTGGGGGCACGTTGGCGTTTGTCATATTCCTATGTGTTTTGATTGGTCTGCTCTTCGTGTTTGCACCGCTCATCATCATCTTTGTTATCGTGAGATACTTGATGCGTCGTCACAATGATCGCATGAAGTTGGCTGAGATGGCGATGGAGAAGGGCATCAATGTGCCCGAGAGTCAACGGCCGATAGACAAGCAGAGCGATGAGTATCTCGTGAAGCGAGGATTGAGAAACACGTTCCTGGGACTTGGCTTGTGTGCCATGTTTGCTTGGTGGGGTGCTAGTTTCTTGGCAGGCGTCGGATCCCTTGTAGGCATCTATGGTGTGGGTCAGGTTGTCATTGGCTCGCTTCCTGCCATCAAGGATTGGTGGAATAATCGGCATGGCAACAGTGGACCTGGCTATACAGGTTCAGCCATCTAAGCTGTGATGGATATAGGTAGCTCAATGATTCATGGGTAAATATTTATTAGTTAATAAAATCAAGTGGAAAAGTTATCCGATCTCTCTCTTGTCACGAATGTGGTGATGCTCCACGACCGCAAGTCTTTCGACTTGTTGGTCAAGAAGTACCAGTCGCCCATTCGTGGCTTCTTTTTGAGGCAGACGATGGGGGATGTGCTGCTGAGTGACGACTTGGCACAGGATACTTTCGTCAAGGCCTATACGCACCTCACTAGCTTCAAGGGTACAGCCAACTTCTCCACTTGGCTCTATCGCATAGCTTATAACGTGTGGTATGACTACACTCGCAGCCACAAGGAGACGCTAGACATCGAAACTCCTGCCATCGCTCGCAAGAATGCACAAGGTGAGAGCGTAGGCTTGAAGATGGACTTGCTCAAAGCCCTCCAAATATTGAGCGAAAACGAACGAACGTGCATCACGCTGCAGCTGATGGACGGATTCTCTATAGATAAGATAGCTGATGTGACAGGCATGGCGCAAGGCACCATCAAGTCGCATCTGTCTCGTGGAAAAAATAAACTTGCAAGTTACTTAAAACAGAATGGTTATGACCGATAATAAGACAAATGAGAAACTCTTGGAGGCTTTCTTCGCTGATTGCCGTATGGACCTGCCTGACGATGGATTCTCTGATAGGGTCATGGCAGCATTGCCAGAAGATGAAGTAACGGCGAATGCCATCGTTCATTCGCCAGTTGTAGCTCCACATCATAGGCTGGAGCGTCTTTGGACGGCAGCTTGTGTGGCGATAGGTATCGTCGCATTGCTATTTTGCCAAGGATGGGAACAATTGCAGAGCCTTTTGTTTACGATGAAGATAGACTTCTTGCTGTCAGGTTCACGACTGCTTACGCAAGTGACCGAAGCCATCAGCCAGTCGCACAATCTTTTGATGCTGCTGGCTGGTATGCTCACAGTCGTTTGTGTCTGGGGCTATAACGAATTGTTAGATGCCCGTGCTCGTTGATTTTATGAAATGTAAATTGTCATAATAAGGTGGAATTCATATTTACTCAAAGATAAATGTTCCCTCTTCTTCTTTAGAAACCTCTTGTTTCTTAGGTTTTGGAGGGTTCTTTAAGTTACCTTTTTCGTCAAACATGCCATAAGTGGTACGGAGCACGATGAACTCAGTGCGGCGGTTCAGTTGGTTGCACACTTCCTGGTGTTCCTTGCTTTGCTTGAGGATGAAATCCTCGCTGAGTTTGTCACCCTCCTTGAGCCAAGGATACTTCTCGGTGAGTTTCTTTCGGATGGACTTAGGCTGTTCCTTGCCGTAGCCCACAGGGGTGAGACGATCCTTGGCGATGCCATGCTGGATGAGATAGTTGACCACCGACTCGGCTCTTCTCTGCGAGAGATGCTTGTTGTATTCCGCACTACCCTTGTAGTCGCAATGGGCACTCAGTTCGATGGTGACATTCGGGTTCTCTTTCAGCAAGTTGACCAACTCGTCCAAAGCCTTGGTGCTGGCAGGTGTCAGCGTCGCCTTGTCGAAATCGTAGAAGATATTGTCTATCAGCACCGGGGCGGTGATGGAAGCCAAAGGAAACTGAAGGGTATATTCCTTGCTCTCCGTAGCGGAATCCACTCTGAGTTCCTCCTTGTGGTTGAGGAATCCCTTGCACGATGCCATCACAAGATAATCTACGTGAGGGCTGATAGGCATGGAGAAAGATCCATCGCCCTTCACCGACAACTTCTTGTAAGTGCCGTCGTTGCCTACTACCATCACTTGAGCGGCAGGAAGTTCGTAACCTCCCATCTCATATACCCATCCCTTTATCGTGGTGACAATCTCTGGGTTCTCGAAGGCATAGATGTGGTCGTAACCTCTTCCGTCCTTGCGGTTGGAGGAGAAGAAACCACGATTGTGAGGTCCCTCGAAGGTCATGCCGAAGTCATCCCCCTCGGAGTTGAGCGGATAGCCAGGGTGAAAGAGCTTGTATCGGTGTGTCTTGGCATCGACTTTGGCGATGTAGATGTCCAAGCCACCCATGCCCACGTGTCCGTTGCTGCTGAAATACAGGTCGCCGTTGGGACGGAAGGTAGGAAACATCTCGTCGCCAGGGGTGTTGATAGGTTCCCCAAGGTTTTCGACGCCTCCCAGTCCTGCCGCCGTAATGCGGACACGCCAGATGTCGAGGCCGCCCATTCCTCCCGGCATATCCGAAACGAAATAGAGCCATTCTCCATCGGGACTGATGGCAGGATGCGCATAGCTGCTCAGTGTGTCTTTGGTGATTTCCAATGCGGTAGCTTTTCCCCAAGCCGCATCAGAGCGAGGAGATGTCATGATTTGTGCATATCTTGGGGAGGAAGGGTCTGTGACGCATTGGGTGAGGTACATATCGCGTCCGTCGGGAGAGAAGCAGCACGCCCCTTCGTCGTAATCGGTGTTCAAGCCCGTTCCGATGGCCTCAGGCTTGCTCCACTTTCCCTTGTCGTCTTTCTCGGATAGGAAGATGTCGCCAGCCTTGGTGCCTGTGATACCACTTAGTTCGTCGCCCTGTGCCTCGTTGCGAGTGGAAGTGAAATAGAGTTGGTCGTATTCATCGCCGAAGAGCATGGGTGAATAGTCGTCTCGTCGAGAGTTGAATACATCCATCTTCTTGACGGTATATCGACTTCCTTTCTTCTTCCATTCAGGAGCCATCTGAGCAGATTTCAAGCCGTTTCGGGCTAAAAGTTCCATATCTTTCTTGCTTAGGGACTCATCGATTCTTTTAATGGAAGAAGCGGATTTGTCTTTTTGCTTAGCAGAGATTTTCTCGTCTTTTTTGTCTGCAAGCTCTACCTTATCTTTCTTCTTAGCAGAAGTTTTCTTGTCTTTTTTGTCTGCAAGCTTTACTTTATCTTTCTTCTTGGTAGAAGTTTTCTCGTCTTTTTTGTCTGCAAGCTCTACCTTATCTTTCTCTGTTGTAGAAGCTTTTTCTGGACTGATGTTTTCAGTTTTGTTCTGCAGCGAGTCCAACACCCCTTGAAATTCTGTTGCAGCCAACTTGTAGTCTCCATTTTTCAAGAGCATCCGAGCGTAAGCCAAGCGGTCTTCTAAGGAAGCTTGGTTGTATCTGATGGCATTGCGATAGGCGGCGATAGCCTTAGGTGTAGCATTGATTTTCTCGTAGCAATGTGCCATTTTCAAGGCCCGTTGCCCTCTCTTGTCTCGTTCCTTGGCAGGAGTCTTGGAGTAAGCTTGCTTAAACTGGTCGGCGGCATCGAAGTATTCGCCCAAAGCCAGGAACTTCTCTCCCTTCTTCAGGTTTTTGTCTATGCCACATCCTGTCAGAAGCAGAATTGCACATAGTAAAACTAAAGTCGCTTCGCTTCGATTCTTTTGTATTTTGTATATTTTATGGAAGCGGGCTGAAAGCCCAACAAGCTCTAAGCCCAGGGCAACGCCCTGGGTATAATAGTTATAGAAAAATCGCCCTGAAAGGGCAAAAGCATAACCTTTAATCTTTGAATATATATTTCTCATCATATTCAATGTTGTAAAGTTTCAAAAAGTCTTTGTATTCGTCTTCAAAAGAACATTTTTTATGATGTTCCTTTTGGAGTGTTATATATTGTAATGTCTTCCCTACAATGGATTGGCTTACAGAAAATGCAGCATAACCATTTTGCCATGAGAATAAACGATAATAAGGATCTATGTTTTTTATCCAACGGCTGCTATTTCTTTTTATTTCTTCCACAATATGTGATATTGCTGTGCCTTTTGATAATTCAAATAGAATATGTACATGGTCACCGATTCCTCCGGCACGGATCTCCTTACACCCCATTATATTGATGAGTTGCCCAATGTATGAATGGACTCTTTCTAAATCAATTTCACGAATCTGTGGACTCGTTGTTTTGATATGAAAGATGAGATGTATGTATATTTTACATAAGGATTGTGCCATTTTTTCCTTTGCTTTTGCCCTTTCAGGGCGTTTGTTGTTTGTATTCTGTACCCAGGGCGTTGCCCTGGGCTTGGAGCTTATTGGGCTTTCAGCCCGTTCTCACTTTCTTAGAGGTTTCCCTTCCTCGATTCGGTATCTTCTTCGATTCAGCTTTTTCCTC
>DKCU01000127.1:16614-35607 GCA_002451555.1 Candidatus Segatella albertsiae | reverse complement strand
TCAGCTTTTTCCTCGATTCAGTATCTTCCTCGATTCAGTATCTTCCTCGATTCAGTGTCTTCTTCGATTTAATTCTTTGCTTTCTCTGTTCTTGCTAGGTGTTTTACATCTGCGAGAACGGTTGACGATATTGGCAACCTGCTTTCCAGTTGCTGCAGCCATAGGCCGTCTTGCCCTTGATGACGACTCCCTTGCCACAAAGAGGACATGGCTTGCCTACCAATGGGTCTTCTGGTTGCGGTGCTGACTGTGGCTTTTGCGTTTCCTGTGGTGTTGTAACAGATGCTGCTGTAGCAGAAGCAGCTGCAGCGGTGGCAGAAACGGCAGTTGTAGAAGCTGCCTTTTTCTTGGCAGCCGAAGACTTCTTAGCCGCAGGCTTTTTCTTCAAGTCCTCGTCGGTCGTAATCGTCACATGGCGAGCACTGTTGTCAGCTAAGACATCCTTTACAATCTGGTTGATTTGCTCTTTCAGACCATTGATGAAGTCGGCAGGATCATAGGTCTTGTGCTCGATGTCACGGAGTTTCTTTTCCCAGATACCTGTCAGCTCGCAGCTCTTCAAGAGTTCCTCGTGGATGGTGTCGATGAGTTCGATGCCCGTAGGGGTAGCCATCAGGTTCTTTCGCTGGCGGCGGATGTAATGACGCTTAAACAAAGTCTCGATGATGCCTGCACGAGAGGAAGGACGGCCGATTCCGTTTTCCTTCAAGGCAGCTCGCAATTCCTCGTCATCCACAAACTTGCCTGCTGTTTCCATCGCTCTTAATAGCGTTGCCTCGGTATAGTACTTAGGAGGGGTAGTCCACTTTTCTGTGAGGGTAGGGATGTGTTCGCCACTCTCGCCCTTCACGAAGCTAGGAAGGGTTCTTTCCTCCACCACTTCCTTCTTGGTGCCATTGCCGTTACCATCAGAAGATGAGTTGCTCGACAAACCGTTTCCATTGTTTCCGTCATCAGAATCGTCGTCGGAGTTCTTCGCATCCTTGGCATAGACTTCACGCCATCCTGGCTCCAATATCTCCTTGCCGCTCACCTTGAACTCTATCTTCTCGGGTTTCTCGCCATCCTCGTTGATGACTTCGCCCAATACGGTGGTGGTGGAGAACTTGCAGTCGGGATAGAACACGCTGATGAATCGCTTGGCTATCAAGTCATAGACATTCGCCTCCATGTCGGTGAGCCCCGTAGGAGTGACACCGGTAGGAATGATGGCGTGGTGGTCTGTCACCTTGCTGTTGTCGAAGACTTTCTTGCTCTTCGGCAATTTATTCCCAAGGGAAGCCAACTTTTGTATCAATGGCATATACTTCGGCTGACTGAATATCTTGGCTTGGCTCACCCCATTCAGTATCTGTGGACATTTCGGATAGATGTCGTCGGTCAAGAACTGGGTATCCACACGAGGATAAGTGGTAAACTTCTTCTCGTAGAGGCTCTGGATGAGCTTCAACGTCATGTCGGCGGAGTAACTGTACTTCTTGTTGCAATCCACCTGTAGTGAGGTCAAATCGTAGAGATGAGGAGGTGCCTCAGAACCCTTCTTCTTGGTGACGCTGGTCACGGTGAAAGGTTTGCCGGCGATGGTACTGAAAGCCTTCTCGCCTTCCTCCTTGCTGGTGAATTTGCCACTGGTTGCCGTAAACTGAGTATTGCGATAGATGGTGGCGAGTACCCAATATGGTTCTGGCTCGAAGTTGTCGATTTCCTTCTGTCGATTCACGATGAGGGCGAGGGTAGGGGTCTGTACACGTCCGATGCTGAGCACCTGTCTGTTCTGACCATATTTCAATGTGTAGAGGCGCGTGGCGTTCATGCCGAGAATCCAGTCGCCGATGGCACGCGATAAGCCTGCCAGGTAGAGTGGTTGGTATTCCTTCTGGTCTTTCAGCTCCTGGAATCCTTGTTTGATGGCCTCGTCGGTCATGGACGAGATCCACAATCGCTTCACGGGGCACTTTGCCTGTGCCTTCTGCATCACCCATCGCTGAATCAATTCTCCCTCCTGTCCGGCGTCACCACAGTTGATGATGGAGTCGGCGGCTTGCATCAGTCGCTCGATGATGGAGAATTGCTTCTTGATACCTTCGTCATTGATGAGCTTGATGCCGAAGCGTTGCGGAATCATAGGCAATGCCGAAAGGCTCCAACGTTTCCACATCGGCGTATAATCGTCGGGTTCTTTCAGCTCACACAGGTGGCCGAAAGTCCATGTCACTTGGTATCCATTACCTTCCATATAACCATCGCGGGCTGAGTTTGCGCCGATGATTCGGGCGATGTCCTTCGCTACGCTTGGTTTCTCTGCTATACAAACTATCATTGCTTATTTTCTCTTTAGACTGCAAAGATACTGCAAAAATCTGATTAAGCGAAACGAATGATAATTTATTTTCATTCTAGCGCACAAAGAATTTGTTAATTTTGTGAATTGTCACTTTGTCACTGTAACTTTTGCATTGAAAACGCATTTCAGCATTTATTATATATGTTAATATGTATATATTTATTATATATATATTATTAAATATACTCTATATATAATAAGGTACGCGCGAGAGTGGGTGTTGGCGAGAAAGTGAAAATCAATGCAAAAGTTACAGTGACAAAGTGACAATTTGGTCTTAACTTATGGTCAAGCCCGGTCATAAGTTACGGCAAGCACTGGTCTTAACTTATGGCAAAAAATGCAATAAGAGAGTCTCCGATAGGCATTAGAAGTCCTGAAACTGCCATATCTACTTGGCAAAGTCGTGTGTTGTAGCGTTAAATTATTTCAACGGCTTGTTTTTTCTTCTTCTTCCTTTTCTTGTTCTGAAATTATTTTCTTACTTTTGCAGTGATGACAAATATATAGTAAAATAAGGTGTATATATCATCGTAGAAAGAAGAATAAACAATTGCTAACAAGAATTATACAAAAATATAACAATGAAAGTCGGATTATTCGTCCCTTGCTATGTCGATGCCCTCTATCCAGAGGCGGGTGTCGCTACATACAAGTTGCTTAAGCATTATGGATTGGAGGTAGGCTATCCTGAGAAGCAAACCTGTTGTGGTCAGCCGATGGCGAACGCTGGTTTCCAAGATAAGTCGGAGCATGTCATCGAGACCTTCGACGAACTTTTCAAGGATTACGACTACATCGTGGCTCCTTCTGCTTCCTGCGCAGCTTACGTTAGAGTGTATTACCCTCAGATCTTGAAGGGTAAGCACGAGTGTGTCTCTTCCAAGAAGATTATGGATGTCGTGGAGTTTCTGCACGATGTGCTGAAGGTGAAGGAAGTGCCTGGTAAGTTCCCTCATGTGGTGAGTGTGCATAACTCTTGCCATGGTGTGAGAGAGCTGGGCTTGTCATCGCCTTCCGAGCGTCATATTAAGCCATTCAATAAAATCATCGACCTCCTGGAGATGGTGGATGGCATCGAAATCCACGAGCCTGAGCGCAAGGATGAGTGCTGCGGATTCGGCGGTATGTTCTCTATCGAGGAACCTGCCGTCTCTACTCGTATGGGCGAGGACAAGATAAAGCGACACATGGCCACGGGGGCCGAGTATGTGACGGGACCTGACTCTTCTTGCCTCATGCACATGGCGGGCATCGCCAAGAAGGAGAAAATGCCGATCAAGTTTATTCATGTTGTTCAAATTTTAGCTGCGGGACTATAGGACTATGAGTACAGAACATTCCAAGAGAGCTACTGTCTTCACCAAGGATGTGGAGAAGACTACGTGGCACGACAATACTTTCTGGTCAGTGCGCCAGAAGAGAGATTTGATGGCTCAGCAGTTGCCTGAGTGGGAAGACTTGCGTGAGCATGCGTCTGAGATTAAAATGCACACCATAACCCATCTTGCCGACTACCTCGACATGTTCTCCAAGAACCTGGAGAGCCGAGGCGTGAAGGTTCACTGGGCGAAGGATGCACAGGAGTTCAACGAGATTGTGCTCGGCATCCTGAAAGACCACAATGTGAAGAAGATGGTGAAGTCGAAATCTATGCTCACCGAGGAGTGCGAGATGAATCCTTACTTGGAGCAGCACGGCATCGACGTGGTGGAGACCGACTTGGGTGAGCGTATCATCCAGCTCTTGCATCAGAAGCCAAGCCACATCGTGATGCCTGCCATCCACTTGAAACGTGAGGAGGTAGGCAAGATGTTCGAGGAGAAGGGTATCTCCAAGGAAATCGGCAACTACGACCCTACCTATCTGACTCGTTGCGCTCGCCATCACTTGCGCGACCAGTTTATGGAGGCTGGCGCTGGTATGACCGGTTGTAACTTCGGTGTGGCTGCCACAGGCGACTGTGTGGTTTGCACCAACGAGGGTAATGCCGACATGACCACTTCCATGCCTAAGCTCCACATCGTAGCGATGGGAATAGAAAAATTGGTACCAGACTATAAGTCTTTGGCTGTGTTCCAACGCTTGCTTTGCCGTTGTGGTACGGGTCAGCCTACCACCACCTATACCTCTCATTTCCGTCAGGCTCGACCGGGCGCTGAGATGCACGTTGTGTTGGTGGATAATGGCAGAAGCGACATCCTCGCCGACAAGGACCACTGGCAGACCTTGAAGTGTATGCGCTGCGGTGCTTGTATGAATACTTGTCCGGTATATCGCCGTTCAGGTGGTTACAGTTATACTTACTTCATCCCAGGACCTGTGGGTGTGAACCTCGGTATGCTGAAGAATCCTCAGAAGTATGCCGACAACGTCTCGGCTTGTACCTTGTGCTTGTCTTGCGACAATGTATGTCCAAGCAAGGTAGGACCAGGGTCGCAGATTTACGTTTGGCGACAGAGTCTGGAGAAGTTGGGCAAGGCAGACCCCGTGAAGAAGGCGATGTCCAACGGTATGAAGTATCTCTTCGACCGTCCGGCACTCTATACCACGGCATTGAAGTTTGCGCCGCTCGTCAATCTCGTTCCTGAGTGCTGCACGCACTTCAGCAACTGGAATGCTTGGGGCATCGGTCATGCCATGCCTAAGTTTGCCAAGAAATCGTTTCACCAATTATGGAAGGAGGGAAAGGTAAAATGAAGAAAGAAGATTTCCTGAACAAGTTGCGTAAGAATACGCACGTTCAATTCGATATGCCTAAGACTGAGGTGAAGGGCATCCAGTATGAGGATACCTTGAAGCAGTTCATCGAGATGACAGAGTCGGTAGGTGGTAAAGTGATAGCCGATGCACCCGAGGGGGCTGACCTCAATGATTTGGCTCGCTTGGCTTATCCTGAGGCTGAGGTGTTTGCCACAAATCTACCAGAGATAAACTTGAGGTCCATGCAGGTGAATGCTGGTGGCAAGTGTGATCCTGAGAAGATAGAGCTTCGCAATCCTGATACGGTGGCTGAGGCCAATGACCTGAATGGCGTCGATGTGGGTATCGTTCGTGGTCAGGTGGGCGTAGCCGAGAATGGTTGCGTCTGGATTCCTCAGACCATGAAGGAGAAGGCGGTGCTTTTCATCTCCGAGTATCTCGTGATATTCCTCAAGAAGGAGGATGTGGTCAACAATATGCACGAGGCTTACGCTCGCATCGAGATGGACCCGAAGTACAACTTCGGCACATTCATTTCTGGTCCTAGCAAGACTGCCGACATCGAGCAGGCGCTCGTGATGGGAGCCCAGGCGGCACGAGGAGTGACTGTGGTGTTGCTGTAAGGTATCACTGCATACACTTATAATCATAACGGCTTTTATGCAAATTTGGAGTTGTATTCCAAATTTGCATAAAACATAAAGCATAATATGAACCAGAGCTATATCAACCGAGATTTAGAAGCAACCATTCGAGAAACTGCCCGATATTTTCCTGTTATAACTGTGACAGACCACGACAGTCTTTATAGTTCCCATTCATAGGTATCGTAAACCACGCCTCTTCCTCCGTAGCCTTCCTTGTGGGCGATGAGCCCTTCATTGATCCAAGCTCCCTGTTGTTCTGTGGAACTGCCGAAATCCAGGTAAGGATAATCGGGGTAATCATGATACATGATTTGCTCGTAGATGGCCTCCATAGCTCCAAATTCCTTGCCCTCATCGTTGGTAGAACTATATTGACCATGTATCACTTGCTGGGTGATATAAAAGGTGAGTCCTCCTATGATGTGCCCGTTTCGATAGGCATTATATTGGATGATATTCTTTGGAAAGCGGCTTTTCAGAAGTTCAATTTCCTGAAGTGTGTGTACCGGCTTGGCACCAAAGCGCTTTTCCAGATTCTCATTCAAAACCTCCCAAAATTCCGACAAACTAGCATCTCTCACTACTGTAACTCCATTTTGATGAGCTTTTCGAAGACGGCGTAAATGGTCTTTTCGCCAGCGCAACTTCTGTTGCATGAAGATGGTTGTGCCGATATTGCGAAGCGAAAGATAGGCTTTGCATTTCCAAAAGATGGCATAGAGATCTTCTTCAGAAGGATGAAGATGATAAATCCAGGGGATAGGACGGTATTGTACCTTTTCGAAACCTTGAATACGCAGATAGGTGTTCAAATCCTCGAAGAGTTGGCAAACTTCTGATATCGTGACATGGATATTCATGATGAGTCCGCCATAAGTCAGTCCGAAATGTGAGCAGAGTGTTTGTCCCACTTGATGAGCTGGCAATAGGGAATGGAGCTTTCCGTTCTTATAGAACATCAGTGAATAGTCCTTGAATCGGTCGCTGTGATAATCCATGTAGTTGCGATTGAAGAGGAAGGTGGCGTTACGTGCCTGTTCTACATAAGCATTCCAAACCTCTTTGTCTGCATCGCTATATCTTTTTATCTCAAACATGATATTTAGAGTTGTTTATTTTATGTTTTGTGAGAGGATAGAGCTGTTGGGTGAGTTGATGAATCTAAGGTATTCATCATATTCGCGTATGTAGTCTTCTTCCTTAAACTTTTGGGAGGCCAGAACAAGACATAGCGAGCCAGATGAAAAATCATCAAGTGTTCGCCAGGTATTTACATCCACAAACAAACCTTCCCAAGGGTGGTTGAGATGATAGGTCTTCTTTTGCACTCCATTATCGAGCGTCACTGAAAAGGAACCGCTGGCTGCTATGATAAATTCCTGGCACTTCTTGTGGGCATGGCCACCGCGACTTTCTCCGCCAGGAACATCATAGGTCCAGTAGGTGCGGGCAATGGCAAAGGGGATATGGGTTTCTCCCTCTGCCACTGTCAGGTTGCCTCTAGGGTCGAATATCTTTGGTAATGTGATAAGTCTTCCTAATTCTTTCATGCTTATTTTTTCATATAAGGGTCTGTACCCAAGACGGTCTTGGCCAATCTCTTCGCCTTGTCTCTCAATGGGTTGAGGTCGTCGCCCTTCTCGCCATAGCAGAGTACGACACCCATTCTTCTTCCCACGTGAGCCTCTGGCTTGCCGAAGATACGGATGCGGGTATGGTCTTCCTTGAGGGCATCGACGAGGTTGTAGTTCAATGGTTCGGTGCTTTCCTCTGGGGAGAGGATGACGGCAGAACAACCTACGTGCTCCAGGTGGATGCCGGCGATAGGCAGACCCATCACGGCACGGAAGTGAAGCTCGAACTCGCTCAGGTTGGTGGTGTGACCCAGGGTTACCATACCGGTGTCGTGTGGACGAGGACTCAACTCTGAGAAGATGACCTCGCCCTGCTTGCTCAGGAAGAACTCCACGCCCCAGAGCCCTGCGCCTGTCAATGCCTTGGTTACCTCGGCAGCGATGTGCTGTGCCTTCTTCAAGGCCTCCTCAGGCAACTGGAATGGTTGCCAACTTTCGCGGTAGTCGCCGCCCTTCTGTACGTGTCCGATAGGTGGGCAGAAGAGGGTAGGACCATTCTTTTGGGTCACGGTGAGGAGGGTGAACTCTGAGTCGAAGTCGATGAATTCCTCGATGATGACTTCCTTCACGTCGCCACGACCTTCCTCCATCGCCTCCTTGTAGGCTTCCTTCAGTTCATCGTCGTTGTGGACGTAGCTCTGACCATGGCCGCTGGAACTCATCAAAGGTTTTACCACGCAAGGGAAGCCAATCTCGTCGGCAGCATTCTTGAACTCCTCGAAGGTCTTGGCATAGAAATACTTGGCAGTTCTTAGTCCCAGTTCCTTGGCGGCAAGGTCACGGATGGCACGGCGGTTCATGGTGTAGTTGACGGCACGAGCGGATGGTACAATCTGTATGCCCTCCTTCTCGAAGTCGAAAAGACGCTCGGTGCGGATCGCTTCTATCTCTGGCACGATGATGTCTGGGTGATGTTTCTCCACCACTGCGGTCAATGCGTCACCATCGAGCATCGAGAACACCTCTCGCTCGTCGGCTACCTGCATGGCTGGTGCATTGTCATACTTGTCGCAAGCGATGACATACTGTCCTGCTCGCTTGGCGGCGATGGTAAATTCCTTGCCCAGTTCGCCTGAGCCCAAAAGCATAATCTTCTTCATTTGATGGTTCCTTTATGGGGAATATGAGGAGTTAAGGGTACTTCTTTAACTTCTCCTAACTTCCCTTGTTCTAAATATTAAATTTTTTTCTGATAAATTCTGCGATAAACTTCTCTGTTTCCTCCAATCCCAACAGACTGCTGTTGATGCAGAGGTCGTAGCTCTCGCTGTGCCCCCATACTTTGCCTGTATAGTAGTTGTAATAGGAGGCACGCTCGCTCTCGTGGTTGGCTATGAACTTGCGGGCGGTAGCACGATCGATGCCACGGCGCTTGCAAACTGCCTTGATGCGGTCGTCGATATTGGCGGTGATAAAGATGTTGATCACGTTCTTGTAGTCGCGCAACACATAGTCGGCGGTTCTGCCCACGAACACACAGTTGCCCTCGTCGGCAGCCTTCTTGATGGCATCGCTCTGGAACTTGTAGAGTCCCTCTTGCGAGAAGTCGTTGTGGTAAAAGTTGGCATCGCTCAAGAATGGCAAGTGAGTATGGAAGAGAGCCTTGAAGAATCCCTTCTGCTCATCGTTCTGTTCGAAGAATTTCTCAGAGAAGCCGCTCTCCTTGGCTGCGAGATTCAGAAGCTCGCGGTCGTAGCACTTGCAATCGAAATCCTTCGCCAACTTCTCGGCGATGATATGGCCGCCGCTACCTATTTGGCGACCCACGTTTATGATAATCTTTTCCATTGTAGTAGTTTTTAGAAGTTAAGGAGTTAAGAAGTTAAAGGAGTTAAGACATTAGTCTTTTACACCATTGAATTCTTCACTCTTCACTCTTCGTTCTTCACTTAATCTATGTTGTTTCTTCAACTTATTCATGTACCACACCATGATGACGGCGGCGATGACGGCGGCAGAGAAATCGGAGATAGGCATACTGTACCATACACCTTCGATGTCCCACATCAGCGGCAGGACGCCCAAGAGCGGAATGAGGATGAGCAACTGTCTGGAAAGGGAAAGGAAGATGCTGATCTTTACCTTCCCGATGCACTGGAAGAAGTTGGTGACCACCATTTGGAAGCCGATGACAGGGAAGCAGAGCATCATGATGCGTATCGCCTTGATGCCCATTTCTATCAGCGTCTTGTCGGTGGTAAACATTCTTGCACAGTAATAAGGCAGGAACATGGCAATCAACCAACCCGTCACCATGATGATGGTGGCGAAGACGATGCTCAGGTTGAGTACACGCATCAGACGATCGAGCTTCTGTGCACCATAGTTGTAACCGGCGATAGGTTGCATACCCTGGTTCACGCCCATCACAAACATGACGAATACCATGGCTATACCGTTGGCAATACCGTAGGCACCCACTGAGAGGTCGCCGCCGTAGCGCACCAATTGGTTGTTCATGAAGATGACCACGACGCAGGCGCAAACGTTCATCAAGAATGGCGATACGCCGATGGCGAGGATATGTTCCACGAGCTTCTTCTTCAGTTTGTAGATGCCACGCTTGAAGTGGAGCAGCTCGTTCTTGTTGCTGAAGAGCTTGAACTGCCACATCAGTGCCATCAACTGCGATAGGATGGTGGCGATGGCGGCTCCCTGTATTCCCCATCTGAAACCGAGGATGAAGAGAGCGTCGAGTATCACGTTCATCACCACCGTGAAGATGGTAGCCATCATTGCTTGCCTTGGCTTGCTCGCCGCTCTCAGCAGAGCGTTCATGCCGAAGTACATGTGGCTCACCACATTGCCCAACAGGATAATCACCATGTACTCATGAGCATAGATGAGCGTCTGGTCGCTGGCTCCGAAGAATCGGAGGATAGGGTCGAGGAAGAGCAAGCAGATGATGCTCAGTCCGATACCGATGATGAGATTCAGGGTAAAGGTGTTGCCCAGGATGTTCTGGGCGGTCTTGTAGTCCTTCTGTCCCAGCTTCACGCTGATGGCGGTGGAAGCTCCCACGCCCACGCCGGCACCAAAGGCGGCGGTGAGGTTCATGAAGGGGAAGGTGATGGCGAGACCCGAGATGGCCATCGCTCCCACGCCCTGGCCGATGAACACACGGTCAACAATGTTGTAGAGCGAGGCGGCGGTCATCGCAATCATGGCAGGCAAGGCGTACTGCACGAGGAGCTTGCCCACGGGTTTCGTTCCTAATTCTAATGTCGCTTGTTTATTTTCCATGTTGCAAAAGTACAAAAAATATCCGATACCTTATTATATATATAAGGAAAACTTACATTCTTTGTAAAAACTTGCTTAAACTTTTGGCGTTCTCGCATGAAAACATTACTTTTGCACTTCGGAAGTTTAACAACTTCGTAATATAGACAACTTCATGACAACAAGCAACGATTAGCAATCTTATGTGATACGACAATGATTAGCAATCGCCTAAATGCAACAAAAACCTATTCAAGAATGAGAAAATTCTACATATTGCTTTGTGCAATGATATGGACGGTGCTCTCCTTGACGGCTCACGAAGAGAGTGTGACAAATTTTGAGCAACTGATGCGCTTGCCTCGCATCTCTGAGACGGATATGGTGTCCTTCCCGGGCGGCAAGTGCATGCTGTATCGGGTGTATCTGAAGGACAAGGATCTGCAACATACTCCTTTTTCGGTCAATGCTCCCGACAACTTCCTTTCGCATCGTTCCATCGAGCGTCGCAAGCGTCAAGGTCTTCCCATAGATGTCACCGACCTTCCCGTATCGCCTGCCTATATGGACTCTGTGCGAGAGGCTGGCATCGAAATCGTAGGCAAGAGCAAATGGAATAATACACTTCTGATACGCATTCACAAAGAGAAGGAACTGCGTAAGTTGGAGGACTTCACTTTCATCTCTGGGATGTTGAAGGTCTTCTCTTCTCCTGACTCTATCTCGGAGCGCAAACGTTCTAGCTTTCGCAAGGAATTGAACCAGTGGGAGACGACAAGCAGCGTGTATGGTAACGCTGAACAGCAAATCAAGTCGCTCAATGGCATCTCTCTCCATGAGAAGGGATTTCGTGGCAAGGGCATGATGATAGCTGTCTTCGATGGTGGATTCATGAATGTGGATAAGATACCAGCCTTGCACAATATCCAGTTGGCTGGAGTCAAGGACTTTGTCGTACCCAAGTCGGACAATGTTTTTCAGGAGATGGAACATGGCACGATGGTGCTCTCCACCATGGCTGCCAATGCACCGAGCAACTTTGTCGGTGTGGCTCCCGATGCCCAATATCTTCTGGTGCGCTGCGAGGATGAGCGCACGGAGAGTCTCGCCGAGGAGGATTACTGGGCTGAGGCTGCCGAGTATGCTGACAGTGTGGGCGTGGATGTCATCAATTCGTCTTTGGGGTATCATGCCTTCGACGACGAGAAGAGCAACCATACCTATAGCGAGCAAGATGGTGAGACAGCCTTGATTTCGCATACGGCCTCGATGTGCGCCTCGAAGGGAATCGTCTGTGTCAACTCTGCTGGTAACGATGGCATGGGAAGTTGGAAGAAAATCAATTTCCCTGCTGATGCCAAGGACATCTTGACGGTGGGCAGTATCAACGAACAAGGGGTGAATGCTGCCTTCAGTGCTGTGGGACCTACGGCTGACGGGCGTATCAAGCCCGATGTGATGGCTTACGGAAGTCCTACTTCTGTCATTACGGGCAGAGGTTCCATCATCAATGACAATGGTACATCTTTCTCCTCGCCTCTGATTGCGGGTATGGTGGCTTGTCTCTGGCAGGCTTTGCCCCATAAGACGGCGAAGCAGATTATCAAGTTGGTGAAGTTGTCGGGTAATAACCAGCAACATCCTGATAATATCTATGGATATGGATTGCCTGATTTCGTGAAGGCTTATCAAACGGGAAAGGTGATAAAATAAGTGAAGAGTGAAGAACGAAGAGTGAAGAACGAAGAGTGAAGAATTCTGTAGCCTTGATGGTGAGGTGATGTGTAAACTCTATAAAAAAAAGAAATGAAGCAACTACATTTGTCTCTATATGAATTGAACTCGTTGGTGCGCGATGTCATCGACGCCTCTTTGCCCGATAGCTATTGGGTGGAAGCCGAGCTTTCCGAGGCTCGCGAGGGCTATGGTGGACATTGCTATATGGAACTCATCGAGAAGGACGAGCGCAGCAATACGCCGATAGCCAAGGCGCATGCTTCTTGTTGGAGAAACCGATGGATGCTCATCAAACCGCATTTCGAGCGAATTACAGGACAGCGCATCCATGCCGGCATGAAGGTGCTGTTGAAGGTTCACGCCCAGTTTCATGAGAACTATGGATTCTCGTGGATAGTGGATGACATCGACCCTAACTATACGATGGGCGACATGGCTCGCAAGCGCATGGAGATTGTCAATACATTGAAGGAAGAAGGGGTCTTTGAACTTCAAAAGGAACTTCGGCTTCCGATGTTCTGCCAGCGTATCGCCGTGATCTCCAGCGCTACTGCTGCGGGATATGGCGATTTTTGCAATCAGTTGGCCGACAATGGCTATGGACTCCAGTTCTCTACAGCTCTCTTTCCTGCCACCATGCAAGGGGAGGGGGTGGAACAAAGTGTAATATCGGCCCTCAACCGCATCAATGCAGCGTACGAGAACTGGGACTGTGTGGTCATCATCCGTGGTGGAGGTGCTACGAGCGACCTATCGGGATTCGACACCTTGGAGTTGGCTGAGAATGTGGCAAACTTCCCTCTTCCTATCATCACGGGTATCGGACATGAGCGAGATGAGAGCGTGCTCGACATGATTTCCTATCAAAGGGTGAAGACACCGACGGCTGCGGCTGCTTTTCTCATCGACCATCTGACGGAGGTCTATGCGAGAGTTGAGGATGCGCAGGAGACGATAGTCAATTATGTGAATCGGAGGTTGCAGGTGGAACGAATGAGATTCGAGCGACTTTCCAGTCAGATTCCAACGCTCTTCTCGCTGGTAAAAACCAAGCAGAATGCTCGGCTCGATGGCATGATGAATGAACTGAAACTGTATGTTCAGACCAAGCTATCTGCTGCCCAGCGTAAACTGGAAGTTGTCTCTTCCAATGTGCAACCGATATTAGAGCGTAAGTTGCTCAACGAAAGTCATCGCTTGCAGATGTTGGAGCAACGCATGAAGGCGCAAAATCCCGAGTTGCTTTTGAAGCGAGGATATAGCATTACCTTGAAAGACGGAAAAAGTGTCAGGGATGCTTCTTCGCTACAAAAGGGAGATGTCTTGGAAACTCGCTTTGCCAAGGGACAAGTGAAGTCTGTTGTAGAGTAATTCAACTACCTGCTGTAGAATGATTCTACAAAGAAAAGCAGACGTATGTGCGATCCCAAACGGACGTACGTCTATTAATATGTGGACGTACGTGCATTCGCCAACGGACGTACGTGCATTCGCCAACGGACGTACGTCTGTTTGAAGATGAATGTATAAACATAAGCTCTTAGGTAATAAATGTAAAGAAACGAAATATATAAATGTAAAGAAACAAAATCTTTAAAGCTGAACAAGAATATGGCAAAGAATGAAATAAAATACGAGGAAGCGGTGACCCAATTGGAGGAAATCGTGCAAAAGATGGAGAACGATGAACTCGACATCGACCAGCTTTCAGAACAGTTGAAACGAGCTAAGGACTTAGTGAAACTCTGCAAGGCAAAGTTGACCAAGACTGATGAGGAAATCAAGAAACTGTTAAGCGAAGAGTGATAAAAATAACGCTTTTGCTAAATATTAGTCAAAAAAGTTGCAGATTAACGGAATATTTTGTACTTTTGCAGCTAAATATTAGTAGAACATTTAAAAATAAGATGTTATGAAAGACTTGGATTGGTCTAATTTGTCATTTGGCTATCGCCAAACAGACTACAATGTTCGCTGCTACTATCGCAACGGCAAATGGGGTGAAATAGAAGTTTGCTCTGATGAGTATTTGAAATTGCACATGGCTGCAACTTGCTTGCACTATGGTCAGGAGGCTTTCGAGGGATTGAAGGCTTATCGTTGCCCTGACGGCAAGGTGCGTGTCTTCCGTATGGATGAGAATGCAGCTCGTTTGCAGAGTACATGCCGTGGTATCTTGATGCCAGAGGTGCCAACAGAATTGTTCGAGGAAATGGTGAAGAAAGTGGTTCGCCTCAACCAGGAGTGGATTCCTACTTACGAGAGCGGCGCTACTCTTTACATCCGTCCTTTGCTCATCGGTACAAGCGCACAGGTGGGTGTGCATCCTGCCACAGAATATTGCTTCTTGATTTTCGTGACCCCAGTAGGTCCTTACTTCAAGGGTGGTTTCTCTACCAACCCATACGTCATCATCCGTGAATACGACCGTTCTGCTCCTCTTGGAACAGGTATCTATAAGGTGGGTGGTAACTATGCCGCTTCCCTCAAGGCCAACTCTATCGCTCATGAGAAGGGCTATGCTTGCGAGTTCTATCTCGATGCCAAGGAGAAGAAATACATGGACGAGTGTGGCGCTGCCAACTTCTTCGGTATCAAGAACAATACATACGTTACTCCTAAGAGTACATCCATCCTTCCTTCCATCACCAACAAGAGCCTCATGCAGTTGGCTGAGGACCTCGGCATGAAGGTGGAGCGTCGCCAGATTCCTGAGGAGGAATTGGAGACCTTCGAGGAGGCTGGTGCTTGTGGTACGGCCGCTGTTATCTCTCCTATCAGCTACATCGACGACTTGGAGACTGGCAAGCGTTATGACTTCGGCTCAGAGCCTGGTCCTGTTTCCAAGCACTTGTATGAGACCTTGCGTGGCATCCAGTATGGCACCATCGAAGACAAGCACGGTTGGACAACTGTTGTTATCGAGTAAAAATGATTTCGAATATACCTTGGTAGGAGCTATTCGATAAAAACAATACTGAAAAGATGCACTCTTAGGCTAAGATTGCTTGAGAGTGCTTTTTTTATATCCGAATGATGTAATGTATAAAAAATGTAATATTATGTACAAGGAAAACCTACTAAAAAGGATGGCGACCGCCATCCTCTTCTTAGGAGTACTCTGCTCTGTATCTGCACAAGAGAACGATTCCTTGCTCACTACTCTCAAGAGTGAGCTGAAATACAACATGGAATCCTTGCAGAAACAGAAGACGGCTCCTTACTTCATGAGTCTTCGCTTGCAGGATTCCAAGACAACGGTCGTGCAGAGCAACCTAGGTACTGCCACCGTGGAAAGCAACTGGCAACGTATGGTGACTCCACAGATTAGGGTGGGAAGCATGGAACTTGACAACTTCAAGTACAATAACCAGGGAAGTGGTGCCACAGGGGCCAACTCTCGCAATGGCAAAGGTGTGCTGATACCTGTGAGCGGCAGAGTGATACCTGCCATGCGACAAGCTATCTGGAAAGAGGTGCTGCGCCGTTACGACGTGGCTCTCAACAACTTGGAACAGGCGAAGTCCAAAACCTTGACGGGGCAGGACAACGAGGACAAGGCTCCTTGCTTCTCCAAGGCTCCGGTGGAAAAGTATTATGAGGCAGACTTACCTGAGAATCAGAAAGTACTTGATACTGAGTTTTGGAAGAACCGCTTGAATAAGATTACTCGTGTGTTCAAGCGATATGCCGACATCGAGAGCGGTACTGCTTCTCTTCAATTTGAGGTTTATCGCAATTACTTCGTCAATACAGATGGTACCGAGGTGGTGCAAAACCGTAGGGTATATCGTGTGATGATGTCTGCATCTGTCATGGCTCCTGATGGCATGACTTGCCCTTTGAACGTCGATTATCTGGCTTACTCTCCAGAAGAGTTCCCTTCCGAAGAAAAGATGTTGGCAGATGCGCAAGGGATGGTCGAACGACTGAAGGCTTTGCGCGTGGCTCCTATCGCTGACCCTTATACAGGTCCAGCCATCTTATCAGGACCAGCTAGCGGCGTCTTCTTCCATGAGATTTTTGGACATCGACTGGAGGCGCATCGCTTGAAGTCGGGTGGACAAACCTTCAAGAAAATGGTAGGACAGAAGGTCTTGCCTGAGACGTTCAGCGTATATTGCGACCCTACCTTGCAGTATTATCATGGCAATGCCCTCAATGGTTATTATAAGTATGACGACGAGGGCGTGAAGGCACAGAGAGTGAACAATGTGACGAATGGTGTCTTGACCAACTTCCTGATGAGTCGTGTGCCATTGGAAGGTTTTCCTGTGAGCAATGGTCACGGCAGAATGGTGGGTGGCAATGACCCTGTCTCTCGCCAATCCAACCTTATTGTCGAGACTTCCAAACCTTATACCGACGAGCAACTTCGCAAGATGCTCATTGATGAGGCTAAAAAGCAGAAGAAACCTTATGGCTATTTCTTCAAGACCGTGACCAGTGGATTCACCTATACTGGCGAGGGGGGAAGCTTGAACTCCTTCAATGTTACGCCTATCGAGGTATATCGTGTCTATGTGGATGGCAGAAAAGACGAACTGGTAAGAGGTGTTGACCTAATTGGCACGCCGCTTTCGATGTTCTCCAACATTACAGCTGCCAGCAACAGTGTAAGTACTTTTACGGGAGTATGCGGCGCTGAGTCTGGATGGGTGCCGGTATCAGCTTCGTCTCCGATGATTTTCGTTTCGAAGATAGAGACGCAACGTCGCCAGAAGGATGATCAGCAAGCTCGTATTCTTCCTGCTCCTGAGGTGAAGGAGGTGGCTTCTTCGGAAGCTAAACCTTCTGATGAGGCTGATGAGGAGGTTAGACGTGTGGCTGAAGACCAGGTGATATTCTCTGCCATGAACGACGAGTTGCAGCGTACTTCCCAAAAACTCTTCTATCCGAACTATCCGAAGGCGTTCTATGTGGATTACAACATGGCTCGTAGCAAGGAGGTGTCTGTATCTGCATCTTTGGGTGGAATTGTCTCGGCACAGAAATATCCAGTGTTGTCGGTTGGTGGCATTTCCTTGAAGGTGGGCGACTATCAGTTGACCAACGACATGAAGCCAAGGCAGATGACAAACGCTTATTTCAGTAGCGAGGTGGATTATGACAACATCAGACGTGAGTTTTGGAAGGCATCAGACATGATGTACAAATATTGTCTGAACTCTTACGCCTATAAGCAGAACTTCCTTCAGAACAATCCGGTGCCGGAGGAAGAACGAGGAATCCCTGACTTGCTTCAGATGAAGGTGAATGTCAATGTGGATGCCCAGGCTCCTGATACCATTGCTTACCAGAAGATGGTGAAGATGGCAGAGACGCTGTCGGCAGTCTTCTTGCAATATCCGAGTCTTTATGATACGAAGGTAAACATCCATTGCAAGAACAACGACATCTATCGCCTCAACTCTGAAGGGATTAAGCAGAAGGTTTGCAATGGCTATGCGGAAATCAATGCCACGGCTCGTGTGCGCACGAATAGTGGAGCGATGATGAGCGACAATTACTATCGATTGGTAGCTTCCGATCGTGAGTTTGATGAGGAGGCATTGAAGAAGGACATCGTCAAGTTTGCCGAGCGACTGATGGAGGTGAAGCAGGCTACTCCTGTGAATGACTACTATATCGGTCCGATGCTGTTTGAGGATGATGCCATCACCAAGGCTGTGGCTAATCAACTTTATCCTATCATCGTATCTCGTCGCTCTACCCAAGAGAACAGTGGAATGGGTAGTTTGATATGGAGTAAACGTATCATAGACAAGAAATTGTCGCTCACTCAGAAGTCTGATATGCCTAGCTACAAGGGCTTGAGTCTCTTGGGGTATGTGCAGCAGGATGCTGATGGGGTAAAACCTCAGCCTTCCTTGTCTATCATCAAGAATGGTATCTTGGAACACTTGGTTTGTGGTAGGATTCCTTCACTCAACAGTTTGTCTTCTACAGGCAATGAACGCTTCTATGTAGATCCTGATAGATTGATGGGTACCGATGTGATGCCAGGTGTGGTAGCATTGACTAGTGCTTCTGACGTGACGATGAGCAAGATGAAACAGATGCTTTTGAAGGAGGCCAAAGCGCAAGGACTAACTTCTGCTTATATCCTTAGAGAGCCTGCTGGTTTCACGTCTTGCCTTTATCAGGTGGATGTCAAGACAGGTAAGGAACAGATGGTTCTTGTGCAAGATATGCCTCAGTTGTCGAAGTCTGATTTCATGCACGTCTTGAATACTTCTCGCGAAGACAATGTCTATAATACCATCAAGAATGGAGTTGGTACGTCGATTATCGCTCCTCGTGGGGTGATTGTTGAGAGTATCGAGAAATCTCTGAAGAAGGCAAAGGCAGACAAGGCTTTCCCGGTGGCTAATCCGTTGGAAGAGTAAGTCTTTCGTGAATCAGTCTTTCGTGAATCAGCCTTTTTCGTGAATCAGCCTTTCGTGAATCAGCCTTTCGTGAATCAGTCTTTCGTGAATCAGACAGGCTGGTAGGAACGGGCTGAAAGCCCAAAAGCTCCAAGCCCAGGGCAACGCCCTGGGTATGAAGTACAGAGTAAAAGAAGTCGCCCTGAAAGGGCAAAAGCATAGTATCCGAGATGCTTTTGCCCTTTCAGGGCGACTTTGTTGGTGCAACCATTACCCAGGGCGTTGCCCTGGGCTTGGAGCTGATTGCCCTTTCAGGGCGCATGGGTTCAAGTAGTTGT
>DKCU01000127.1:0-16486 GCA_002451555.1 Candidatus Segatella albertsiae | reverse complement strand
TGTTACTCTTGCGCATGGGTTCGGACAGTTGCTAAATTCTTCTATTTCGAAACTGGAAATACGTAATATTCTCTATCCACGTCGAAGTCGAGTACCCATTGGTCGATGATGACGTTATCGTCTAGCGCTTTTATCTCTATGCTGTGATTTCCGCTAGAAAGGGTAACATAAAAACTCTTCAAGGCTTGTCCTCTCCAGAGGTCGAACTTCCATTGCTTGCTGTTGTAAGTTTCAGCTAGTTGGCAGATGACAGGTTCGGCATGGTCGATGCTCACGCTAACCTTCATACTCTTGACATTAGCAGTATAGTTCGGGATGGCAGCGATGGTGAAACGAGCATCTCCACTCATATTGCTATAGAACTGATAGCTGAGGCTAGCGTCTTTAGGCAACTTCACCGCCTTGTTGCTGTGCCCCAACAAAAGACAAGTTTTGATTTTCTCAGTTCCTTGGTTTGCAGTTTGTGTCGATGTATTCTTAGAAGTATTGCTTGCTTGTGCCAAAGGAGACTCCGTAGTGCTGTTCCACTCGTATGCGTTCTTGGCAATGATGTCGTTGGTGGTAGCAGACAGCGGTTTGAGGTCTTCCGTTCTGTCAAAGGCTTCTTTCTTCAGCGCATTGATATCTTGAGTCGAAAGAGTTCCTGGCAGTTGAGGTGCTTGCATCTCAGTGCTTTTTGTGTCGATGAAGTTCTTCCATTTACTCTTTCCGATGCGACCATAAAAGTCATTGAGTTGCTTGAGTTTTGCATAGGCATCGAGACTTACGGCAGCAGCAGCTTTGGCTTCATCGTCCTTGTCAAACAAGCCTGGGCGCGCGATGTGTCGTGCCTCTTGTGCCTCCAGTTCCTTTTCAGCGATGAGGGCGGCTGAGAAGATAGGGTATTTTACCACTTCGAAGAAACCATCTTTCTGAGAGTTTGGTAAGGTGCGCTCGATGTCTTCTACCCGGGACTTCAACTGGTCATAGCAATAGAGATACCGTTCCAACTCGTTGCCAAACTCGCCCGAGTGGAACTCCGTGTCACCGTATGGCATCATCATATAGGCTGGTTGGCGGATGCTGGTAAGACGGTAATATTCTTCCATCAAAGGCAGAATGCGTTTGCCTGCCTCATAACCGAAGTAGGTGCAGAGTGTGTTCCCTAAAAAACTTCTAGGCCCTACTTTCTGCGCATTCTTGTTCCATGCCAGTCGCATCATCATTTCCAGTTGGAGAGACGCTTTCTTCGGGTTGGCCACATTGGCAATCCACGCACCGTCTTCGTTGCTGTGTGCATCGGAGCGATGAGTTTTGTCATGGTGTGCGTTCTTGTTCTCTACATATTCCTTATTGTTGAGCAATTCGAGCAACAAGCCAGGGGAGAGGTTACCAATCTCCATCTGTGCGTCATCGCATACCATCTTGACATTTTCGATGGTTTTCTTATGTTTCTTGTTATGCTTCTTGCCTGTCAGTTCTGTCACCTTGTAGTTTTCTGCCAAACAGATGTCGAAACTATCTACCACGGCCTTGTCGTAGGAGGCTTCGTGCTTGCCATCTACTTGCCAGAGGGTGTTGGCTCTTAGACGTAACATCAGACGTGCGATGCGGCTATAGTTTTGTGGCTTCATCCACGGACTCTTGTTCAAGGCGAGGCCTCTATACTCAATCCTTGGTATCTCCAACCAAGATTGATCCACAGGTGTATAGAGACTCTTGTGGAAAGCAGGTTTGAGGTCGTTCCAAGCCATCAGAGGCGAAACCCCTGCCATCTCGGAGAGTTTCATAATGGCGTATGCCGTGCCTCGCGCATTGCTTCCGACAACGACGAGTTTGTTTTTCCTGACACCAATGAAGAAGGCATCTTTCTTGGTGATAAACTGATGGAGCGGCGTGCCGAGTTTCTCCAAAGCGGAGAACTCCTTGTTGGTGAGTTGGTCGAGCTGGTAAATCTGAATGTTAGCACCCGATTTCTCCTTGGCTTCAAAACCTGTGACGGCTTTCATGTCACCAGCAAATTCCCTGAGGGCGATTTTGACAACTGGTGAAACCATTTGGTTGATGGTATAGGTAACCTTGCCGTTGCCGTCGGTCCAATAAACGTTGGGGGCACTCGTGGTAACAGATGCAGGTTTGTGTGCCTTCGGAGTAGTAGCGGCAAAGCTTGTCATTCCCATCCATCCGAAGACTGCGTATAATATAATCTTCTTGCAGTTCATTTTCTCTAAATTTTCGATTCTCTGCAAAGATACATAAAAGTGTTTAATATCTGAAATTATTTAGTTTTTATTTGCTTATTACATATTTTATTGTTACTTTTGCAACTATCATACAGATATCAGGTATTAAAAGATAATTATAAGCACAAAATGACATTATATCCAAAATTAATAGAAGAGGCTCTTGCCACGGTCATCTATCCTGGCACCAAGAAGAACCTCATCGAGAGCGGGATGCTCGCTGATACGCCAAGTATCAATGGCATGAAGGTGAAGGTGGTATTGCTTTTCCCTCGTGATACCGACCCTTTCCTCAAGAGTACGGTGAAGGCTGCCGAGGCTGCCATCCACTATCATATCTCCAAGGATGTGGAGGTGGAAATCGTGACTGAGTTTAAGTCGGCTCCTCGTCCAGAGGTGGGTAAACTCCTTCCTCAAGTGAAGAACATCATCGCCGTTAGTTCTGGCAAGGGTGGAGTGGGCAAGAGTACGGTGTCTGCCAATCTCGCCATCGCCCTCGCTAAGTTGGGTTACAAGGTTGGTTTGTTGGATACCGATATCTTTGGTCCATCTATGCCGAAGATGTTTGGTGTGGAGGAAGAGCGTCCTTACTCTGTGCATAAGGAGGGACGTGACCTCATCGAACCTATCGAAAAATATGGTGTGAAACTTCTGAGCATCGGTTTCTTTGTGAGTCCCACCACGGCTACCTTGTGGCGAGGCGGTATGGCTTGCTCGGCTTTGAAGCAGTTGATAGCCGATGCCGATTGGGGCGAGTTGGATTATTTCATCCTTGATACCCCTCCGGGGACCAGCGATATTCACTTGACGCTTCTCCAGACATTGGCCATCACAGGTGCCGTTATCGTAAGTACTCCACAGCAGGTGGCTCTTGCCGATGCTCGCAAGGGTATCGATATGTACCAGAACGACAAGGTGAATGTGCCTATCCTTGGTTTGGTGGAGAACATGGCTTACTTTACACCTGCCGAGTTGCCTGAGAACAAGTATTATATCTTTGGCAAGGAGGGATGCAAAAATCTTGCCCAGGAGATGAATGTGCCTTTGTTGGCTCAGATTCCTATCGTGCAGAGCATCTGTGAGGGTGGTGACGACGGAGCTCCAGCAGCCACCAAGGTGGATACCATCACCGGCCAGGCTTTCTTGAGCCTTGCGCAGAGTGTAGTCACGGTGGTGAATCGTAGAAATAAGGAACAGGCTCCTACCAAGATCGTAGGAACGCACTAATCCCATACGCCCTGAGACAGTAAAATGTCGCTTGTATATGCGCCCTGAAAGGGCAATCAGCACCAAGCCCAGGGCATCGCCCTGGGTAATAAGAGTACCAATAAAAGTCGCCCTGAAAGGGCAAAAGCAATTTGTAATCATGCTTTTGCCCTTTCAGGGCGCATGGGGTGTGATTATGGCACACCCTCTTTTTATATCTCTTTTTTATTCCTTGTTCGTTTCCTTAATAATTTCTTCGGTCTCGTCTTCCACCTCGCTTGCTTCAGCAGGTAATCCGGCATTCATGCGAGCCAAGCGAATCTGGTTTCTATAGACGATGCAGGCCGTGATGAAATACACACCTACCTGTATCCACAAGGCTCTAAATTCAGGTTCGATGTCAGATAATGATGCTCCCATACTGCTGATGCGGAGGAATCCTCGCACGCCGAAGGTACTTGGAAAGAGCCAGGCGATGCTTTGCCATATCCCTGGTATATTGGCTTGTGGCCAAGAGATACCTGTCATAAATAGTAATGGTACTGAGGTGAACACCACCAACAGCATCACGTTCTCTCTGTATCTTACCAGGCACGACATGGTGAGAGAGAAGAAGATACATGCCAAGATGAACGGCAAGAGAAACCCTAAGATTGTTGTCCATGTCACCATGGATACAAAACCAAATAACTTGGGAATGGCGAGAGCAAGATACATACCCATGACGGCATATATCATGAAATAACACAATCCCTTGCCAAAGACTATGCGGAAGATGCCTGCATAGTGTTCGCTAACGGGTACCAACTCCTTGTTTCTGTTCAACTCTCTAGAAGTTCCTGCTGCCATGCCTACTCCTAAGAGAAGGGTCTGCTGGAGTATGAGCATCAGAACACCAGGCAAGATGGCATTGCCATATCCACCTGTTGTGTTGAATATCGGTACTTCATCGAAAGCCAATGGTTGGGTGGTTATCTCATCATCACGATTGGTAAAACCGCCTGACTGGGCAACTTGAATACCTGAGTTAATCTTGCTCGCTACAGCCTGGGCTGTCTGATAGATGGCTTTGTAGGTGAGCATCAAACTCATATCTGTATATACGCTCACATGAGCTTGTTCTCCTCGGTTCAGACGAATATCGAAATCTTGAGGAAAATAGAGAATGCCATGTACTGCTTGCTTCTCCACTAATTCCTTGGCTTCGTCTATACTTGTGCAATAATAGGTTGCTTTTGTATCGGGAGCGGCATCGTAATTGCGTATAAATTCTCTGGAGGAGTGGCTATGAGATAAGTCAACGATGGCTGTCGGAACCTCTCTCACCACCTCATTATTGTATATCCAGGAGTAGAGCAGAGGATATCCAAGAGGTACGAGGATGCAAAACATCAATACGCCTTCGTCTCGAAACACGTTGCGCATCTCGTGAGCCCAGATAAACCACATATCTTGTAGTCCTCTGATAATCTTATTGATTAAACAGTTTTGTTTCATTATGGGAGATATTTGTATATGAGCATTGCTTTCTTGATATTCCAGATGGTGAGTATAGGAAGTGCCATGAAAAGGATGAGTGCTCCCCAATGCAGCACAGCTTCGCTCATAGGAAAACCATTGAAGATGTTCATTTGGTATATCATGTAATAGTGTCGAAGAGGAAAGAGTTGTCCGATTGCCTCTATCGGTGTATCCATGCTAAAGATAGGGTAGGTGGCCCCGCAGATGGAGAAACTGACCACAGCCCAGAGAGAACAGATGCTCATGGACATACGGAGCGACGGCATCAAGCCGAAGGCAAATATGCCGAAGCATTGGCAAGCCAATACACTCGCCAGTCCTAACAGGAGGATTGGTAATGCTCCTCCTGGATGAGGAAACTTCAATACATAATAGATGTAGAACTCGAAGGCATAGAAGATGATGAGGAAGATGAGTGTCTGGGGTAGTATCTTGCCTGCGATGGCAATGTGTGGGTTGTTGCCTGCCATTCTCATCCACTGCTTGGCTCTTCCAAACTTCAATTCTGTTCCTATGGAATAAGGGGTAATCAGAAAAATGAATACCATGATAAGACCGGGTACCATCACACTGGAAAGATAATAGTTGTAGTTGGCGTATGGGTTGCCTATCATGTGGAGGTCGATGGCTATCGGCTGCAAGAACGTGGCAATCTCATCCGACGTCTTTCCCAAGGCCGACAACTTCTGCATACCAACGGCAGCCGACCCCAAGGTTGAGATAGTTTTCAGGTCTCTCATCAATAGGGAACCGGCAGCCAACGATACACTGCTGTAATAGAACGAAATCTTGGGTCTGGAGGAAGTCATGAGACCTTTCTCTGTACCATTTGGTATCAAGAGAAAGGCATAAATCTCGTTTCTTTGAATCGCCTTGCGAGCTTCGTTCATGTTCTCGTAATGAGCCACGACATGAGTCGTCTGGAAGGCATCGAGCTTGCGAACCAGGGCGCGTGATGTGGAGGAGTTGTCTTGATCGACGACTCCCACGGGCATATCAGTAGGCACGCCCTCCTTCATCAACGAGGTGAAGAAGAGAATGACTACAATCGGGAATATCACCATGCAGAAGAGATAAATGGGATTCTTCCACATGATGCCACATTCACGTATGGCAATATGATAAATTTGCTTTAACATTAACTAAAAAATAATACGTAAGACAAGAGAATTCTTCACTCTTCGTTCTTCACTCTTTACTTTTTGATGATAAGTGACATACCTGGTCTTAGTCCTTCCAACTTGGTGATAGGGCGAGCCTTGACCTCGAAGGTCTTTCTGTCGTAGTCGCCATTGTCCTTGGTTGCTTTCCAAGTGGCAAAGGAACCTTCGTCTTTCAGGTAATATACTTTCATCTTGATGTCCTTGCTGAAGGCAGGAACAAATGCCGTGAACTCAGCTCCCTTGTTGAGACCCGCCAAGTGGTCTTCGCGAACATTGAATGTACCCCACATATCACTCATGATGGATATGCTCATGATAGGAGAGCCCAAGCCGACCAATTCGCCAACCTTAGGATAGACGGCGCTAACTTCTCCTTCCACTTGTGCCACTTGAACAGTTTCTTTCAGAATGTCCTTTACTACATCCACCGCGCTCTTGGAAGCCTTGGTGTTGCTGGCAGCTACACGCTTTTCTTGTTCTCTTGCTCCGTTCTTGGCCAATTCGTATTGGCTCTTGGCAGCTTCCACCTGAGCTTCTGTTGCTTTGTAGGCAGCGAAAGCCTCGTCACGTTTCTGACCGCTGATGACTCCCTCGTTGTAGAGGTTTTGCATCCTTGTGTAGGTCTTCTTGGCGATGTCTGCGGCAGCTACAGCTTGCTGGTAGAGTTGGTAAGCCCCTTGGATTTGTTCCTTGCGAGCACCAGCATCCGTAAGGTCTTGGAGTGCAGCCGTAGCCTCGTTGGTCGCCTGCAGTACTTTCTCCTGCGACTTGACCTCTGGTGCTTCGAGGATGGCAAGGGTATCGCCCACATGAACGTAGTCGCCTTCCTTGACTCTCAACTCAAGTACTCTTCCTGGGAGTTTACTGGAAACTCTGTATTCGGAAACTTCTACCTCGCCTTGTATGGTTTCGTCGTCGCGCTCCAATGTAAGGAAACCGATGACACCGACAATTATGACTACAGCTGTAAAACCAAGTACAGCCAATAGTATGTTGTTATGTTGTGACTTCTTTGACATAATATATATATAATAATGTATAATTAATGATGAATAATGAATGTTATTGCAGGATACCCAATGCCTTGTTTAATCCCACCTGTGTTAGCTTGACATCTATCTCAGCATCTATCTTCTGACTTTGAGCTTGTTGCCAGGCTGTTTGAGCAGACATGACATCGGTTACTTCCATCACACCCTCCTTGAATCCTAGGTTGGCGCATCGCAAGTTCTCTTCGGCACTCTTGATGTTCTTCATTGCCATGTTGAGTTTTTTCTCAGCTTCCTTTACCTTGAATTGGCTTTGGGTAATCTGAAGGTGTATTTTCTCTCGTGTGTCGTCAAGATTCATCTGGGCAATGTTGGCTGCGGCTTTGGCTGCACGAACTTTGTAGCTTCCGTCAAACCAGTTCCATACAGGAACTTGTACAAGAACTCCGATGTTCCATACACCTGTGAAACGTTTTTGGAATCCATTGAAAACATTTGGGTTGGAAATCATGTAGCCACCTGTCAATGCCACATGAGGCAGATAGGCTGCTCTTACCAACTTGACGCTTTCCTTGGTGATATCTACGGTGTTTTGAAGCATCTTCAATTCAGGACGAGTGCTACTTGCCGAGTCTTGTGCAGCTGTCTTTTGGAGGTTGGCATCAATGAGTTGTCCACTCAAAGCAAGAGATTCCTTCTCCTCGTCAGCCAATTTGATGTCTTGGTCCATCGGGATACCGCAGAGTTGGCAAAGCAACATCTTGGACAGGGTTAGACCATCTTCCACTTGCATGATTTGCATATCAGCCTCATTCACCTTCACATCCACTTTCAGGCCATCGGCTCTTGTTGCAACACCTTGCTTAATCATCTTGTGTACGTCATCGTCCAGTTTCTTGACCAAGTCTCTGTAACTATTGGCTAATTTTTGTTTCTGTCTAAGTGAAACCACAGTCCAGTAGGCACGGTCGATATTGTAAAGCGTACCTTGGGTTTGCATGTCGATGTCGTTGGCAGCGATGAGCTCACCGATGTCGGCAATCTTGTTGGCTGCGATGATGGCACCGCCCATATAGATAGGTTGGCGAAGCATCACGCTACCTGCAAAGATATTTCGGGTGTCCGTGCGGAAGGCATCGACCACGCTTTGTCCCAGGCTGTTGGCTTTCCCTTCCACGGCAGGAAGTTTGCCGCCTAGGGCTTGTCCGATTTGCTGTGCGGCATCTTGCGAGATGAGACCTTGGCTCACCATCTCACCCATCAAGTTGCTGAGGTTGCCAGAGATATTGGAACCTAAGTTCGTACCTATGTTACTGAAAGTGCTCTTTTGGTTGTTGTTGAGAAGGGATATCTCACGGCTGAACCATTCGTATCCTCCCATGGCATCTACCTTGGGAAGATATTTGGTACGTGCAGATTTCTTCAGGTTGTAAGCGATATCCTTCTTGAGCTTTGAAGCATTGATTTGCTTGTTGTTGCGCAAGGCCATGGCTCTGCAGCTATCGAGGCTCAATGTGGTTTGAGCCTCGACAGGGAGTAATGCGCCTATGAATAAGCAAATGGTTACAATCTTTTTCATTACACAAAAACTATATAGTTTATATTATTTTTGTGCAAAATTATGGATTATTTCTTAAAACTCAAAGACTTTGTATCTTATCAATTCTTTAAGAAACAAAAAATATCTATATTTGTGGAAAAAAGGAACATTCAACTAGAATTCGTATTCGGTTTCTCCTGCCCATTCTGGGTCGAATTCGAGATCAATGCTGATGTCGCCTGTTCCTTCTCCGCTTATTTCCTTGAATAGTTTGCCACTCACTTTAGTGATGTAGTTCTTGGTGACAGATACGTCTGTTAGGGTGGTGGAGGCTATGGTGAAATCGTTTTCGTCCAATACGCTGATAGTAACTTGTAGTTTCCTACCATCGTCGTGTGGAAAGGTATAGACTTCATAGACTTGTTGGTTAGGCGTGATGTTCAAAGTCTCTGTTTGTTTGCTGTTCACGCATCCAAATCCTGTTACGGGGTTGAAGGTGCTGCTTCCTCCGGTATAGTAAAACTTGATTTTCTTAGCTCTTGCTGGAATCTCATCCTTGATGACAAGTCGCAACATCGCGACAGCACGTTTGAGTGTAATGGTCTCAGAAATCTTTTCGCCTTCCTTGGACTCCAAGTCCCCATAGTAGTAAAAAGTGTCGGTCACTTTGTTGCTTGTGAAGGTGACTTTCTCTGGTGAGGTAATCGTGCAATTGCCTGTACCATTATGTCCAATGGCTATAACACGATAGGTGCCAGGAGATAAACTGAGATGGATGGACCCAAAGTCTTTGTCATCTGCGCCTTGGTTGATGATGCCAACTTTCTCGTCTTCTTTGAAAAAAGCAAAGGAAACTTTTTGGCAAGCTTTCTTGACAGCTTCTTCTCGGGAGAGCTGAAGCTCGACATTCTGTTCTTTGCTTTCGCCAGTCTTAGCACTTTCAGTTGTAAACTTTTCGCATGAGCACATCGTCATGATGGCTGCCATCGCATAGAATTTGAACGTTTTCATATCTGTTTGATCTTTTAATGATAAATAAATATTTTCGTATATATAGATGAATCTCCTATTATAAGGAAATCTATTTAATTGGTTGCAAAGTTATAATTTTTTGCTGATAAGTCCAAGCGAAAGGGTATTTTATTTTGTTATTTCCCGAATTTAATGTAATTTTGCAGCCAAAAAGGCTAGATATGATGGATAATAAGAAAATAAAAGCATTGTTTTTTGATATTGATGGCACATTGGTGAGTTTCAAGACGCATTTGATTCCACAGAGTACTGTGGATGCTTTGGCGGAGGCGAAAAGAAACGGCGTGAAAGTTTATATATCGACAGGGCGACCTAAGATGATTATCACCAACTTGGGGCAAATTGAGCATCTGATAGATGGGTATATCACGACCAATGGTGCTCGTTGCTTTGTAGGTGAACATACGGTTTGCCAACATCCCATTTCCCGTAAGGACGTAGATAAGGTTATATCGGCTTCCACTCATGATGGTTATCCTGTAATCGTGGTAGGAGAGAAGCATCTTGTCATATTGAATCTCACTCCTGTGGTCGAGGAAATCTTTGTCAAGGGATTGGGTGTGGATAGCTTGGACTTTCAGTCGGACATGAAAGACTTGGAGAACGAAGACATCTTGCAGCTGACTCCTTTCTGTAATGTGGAGCAGGAAAAAGCGTTGATGCCTACATTGGATAATTGTACCTCTGGAAGATGGCATCCTGCCTTTACTGACATTACCGCTGGAGACGCTGACAAAGGCAAAGGTCTTCATGCCATGGCGGAATATTTGGGCTTGGATATTCATGAGACGATGGCTTTTGGCGATGGCGGCAATGACATTTCCATTATCAAGGAGGCTGGAATCGGTGTGGCGATGGGCAATGCTGGTGAGGAAGTGAAAGAGATAGCCGATTATATCACTACTTCTGTCGATGACGAAGGGGTCAAGAATGCCTTGCGGCATTATGGAGTTATCTGACTATAATATAATAAGGTGTAAAGTCGAAAATTAGCTTCGACTTTGCACCTTTTCTAGTTTTTGCTTCATTAACATCTTCTTTTTCTTGAAAAATGATAAATTGTAAGTAAAAACGCTAAAGAAACGCCTTTTCTGTTCAAAAAGTTATAGAATCATGCGAAAAATATACAAAAATATCACAAATTTGTGGTATGTCTATCATTTTGTACGTAAAAAGTTTGTTAATTTCGGAAGAAAGGTGTATCTTTGCACTCGATATTTGTAAGTTGTTTAATTATTTAAGAGAGAGAAATTATGGCAAAAAGACTAACCATGTTTATGGGGGGGCTGGCTCTTAGTACGAGCATGGCTCTCGCTCAAACTACAGTTACGGGTACAGTTGTTTCTCAGGAAGACGGAGAACCAGTGATTGGTGCTTCAGTCAAGATCGCAGGAACAAAGACCGGTACCGTAACTGATGTCGATGGTAACTTCGTCCTTCCTAATGCGAGCAAGGACGCAGTTCTTGAAATCAGCTATCTTGGTATGCAGTCCAAGACAGTGAAAGCATCTACTAAAATGAAAATTGTCTTGGTTTCTGATGCGAGAAACTTGGATGAGGTTGTCGTGACAGCCTTGGGTATAAAACGTTCTGAGAAGACCTTGGGTTATGCAGCTAGTACAGCCAACGCTTCTGAGTTGACGGTTGCGAAATCTGGTTCCTTGATGAGTGGTCTTCAAGGTAAGATGGCAGGTGTGCAAATCAATGGTGGTGGCGTTACGGGTACATCACAGAAGGTTGTTATCCGTGGTATTTCTTCTGTTTCTAGCAACAACCCTTTGTATATTGTTGATGGTGTGCCAATCAATAATGAACGTTATGGCGATGACTCTGTTGACTTTGGTAGTGGTGCAGGTGACATCAACCCAGAAGATATCGAGTCTGTTACGGTTTTGAAAGGTGCATCTGCTACAGCACTTTATGGCTCTCGTGCAGCCAATGGTGTCATCATGATTACCACCAAGAAACCTCAGGGAGATAAGAAGGCTGCTGTGACATACGATGGTTCCTTGACATTTACAGATGTACTTCGTGTACCAATGACCCAGAATCTTTTCGGTGAAGGTTGGGGCTCTTGGTCAAACGAGGAAAATGGTTCTTGGGGACCACGTCTTGACGGTCGTGAACATTGGTATGGTTCTACGGGGCTTTCTAATGGTGAGACTTTGACCAAGCCATATTCTTATGTGAAGAATAACATTCGTGATTTTTATCAGGTAGGTAAGGAGTGGAACAACAACGTCTCTCTTCGCTATGGCGATGAGAAAGTGGGTATTGTTGCTTCTTATGGTAATGTCAGCTCCAACGGTATCACTCCAAACAACGGTGATACTTACTATCGTAACACTTTCTCGCTTCGTGGTTATGCCAACATCAACAAGTTCCACTTGGATATGTCCTTGAATTACGTACGCAAGGATATGCGCCGTTCTCGTGATATGTACATGGAATTGCTTCAGGGAGCTTCTGACGTACGTTTCGCAGATATGAAGGACTATAATTTGGAGCGTAACAATTTGGATAACTATTATACATTGTATGCTACCAACCCATATTATATGGTTGACAACTATTATTCCACTTATCAGGATGACCGTATCTATGGCAAGTTGGAGTTGTCTTACGATATTACCAAAGACATTAAGGTAATTGGACGTCTTGGTGGCGACTTCACCAATTATAAGACAGAACGTGTTGAACCACGTATTATCTATACCTCTGGCTCATATCAGGCAGAGGGTAATGGTACCACTGTCGGAAATCAAGGTTATTATTCAAAGTATAGACATCAGTCTGAGCAAATTGATGCGAGTCTCTTGTTGACAGGAAATCATACTTTTGGAGATTTGTCTCTTGGGGCAACTTTAGGATGGAACTTGAACCAGAGAAAGTACGATCGTATAGGCTCTTACAATGAACAGTTGGAGATAGAAGGTTGGAACTCATTAGACAATACGATTTCCAATTCATTACCTGATGCAACCTCATGGAAAAGAAGACTGCTCGGTCTTTTGGGACAAGTAGAACTTGGATATAAGGATTGGGCGTTCCTCAACCTTTCTGCTCGTAACGACTGGTCTTCTACACTTCCTAAGGGTAATAATAGTTTCTTTTACGGCGGCGCTAATGTTTCTGTATTGCTTAATCAGGCTTTGCCAGTACTGAAAAATGTCAAAGCTATTGACATCTTGAAAGTACGTGCTGCAATAGGCCAGACGGGTAATGATGCCGACGTATATATGACCAATTCGTATTATCGTCCTTTTGAGGCTTATTACACTTATTTGCCAATTTCAGGAGTACTAGGCTTAACAGAGTATAACCGTTTGCCAAATACCAATTTGAAACCAGAAATTACCACAGAGTATGAGCTAGGTTTAAGCGGAACTTTCTTCGGAAATCGTTTGAGTTTCGATGTTGCTTATTATGATCGTATTACCAAAAATCAGATTATTTCTGCAACTTTGGCTCCAGAGACAGGTTACACGACCAATACTCGTAATGTAGGTAAACTTCAGAACAAAGGTATTGAAGCAATGGTCAACTTTACGCCAATACGTGCTAAGGATTGGGAGTGGAGCGTAGGTGCGACATTTGCAAAGAACTGGAGCAAGGTAAAAGAACTTTGGGATGGCCTTGAGGAATATACGATCCCTATGGGTACAGAGGAACTTAAATATTCTTCTCTCCGTGGTGTATCGTATGTCTTGAAAGTAGGTGAGCCTATTGGAATTTTCAAACTTCCAGCAACAGACAAGGTTACAGACAAAAATAGTCCTTATTATGGTTATAGCATAGTAGATAACAATGGATTTTTAAAGGCAAGTTCTACAGATTATGATTATCTTGGTTCTTCTCAGCCTGATTTTGTAATGGGCTTCACGACTCATTTGAAGTGGAAAAACTTGAGCCTTTCAGCCACAGGCGATTGGCACAAAGGTGGTTTGATGTACTCTGAGACATCTTATATCACACATTTTAACGGTAACTCAACTGAGACAGTGTTTAATGAGCGTGATGCTTTCATTTATCCTCATACTGTTAAGGTCGTGGGTGGAGAGTATGTGGAGAATAATATTCCTGTTCGCTCAGACCAAATGAATTATGCACAAGGTAATTATAGTTACAATCCAGAAGTACGTCGTGATTTTGTGGTGAGTCGCTCTTACTTCAAATTGCGTGAGCTGGCTTTGACGTATGACTTCCCAAAGACTATCACAAGTGCGTTGAAAATGCAGAAGTTGTCTGTGAGCCTTGTTGGACATAACTTGTTCCTCATCACTCCAAAGCATCAGAATTACATCGATCCAGAGGCTTCTAACTTTGGTAATGATATTAGCTCTGAATTTGGTGAGACCATGGGCTCTGTATCAACTCGCAACTATGGTATTAACTTGAAGGTCGTATTTTAATTAAAGGAGAATTCTTATATGAAAAGATATAAATTTTTAGGAGCTGCGTTGTTGGGCGCTACTATTATGGTTGGTTCGGTAACATCTTGTAGTGATTCTGGTTACCTTGATATTAACTATAATCCAGATTATCCTACGACAGCTAATTATAAGCAATTGTTCCCAGCTGCAGAAGCTTCAACTGTCGCCGTTCTTGGACTTTATGGGCAACTTACTGGTAATTTTTGGTGTCAGTATGCGACCCAAGGCAATAGCACTAATCAATATAATACGTTGGCTAACTATTCAGTTACCACAAGTAGTTCTTACCCACCAGTAAAACCATTGTGGGATAATACTTATGCCAATGCCTTGAAAGACTTGAAGTTGGCGGTCGCTTCTGCTGAGGGAGAAAAGGTATGGAACTATTGGATGGTTTCCAAAATATTGATGGCTTACAACTATTTAGTTCTGACAGATACCTATGGTGATATACCTTTTAGCGAATCTTTGGATATTGAAGAAAACCCTAATCCTATATTCGAAGATAGCAAGACTGTGGTTTATCCCGGCATCATAAGTATGCTAGATGAGGCTATTGCCAAGTATGACGATGCAGTCGTAGCAGAGAAGTCATATCCAATAGGCGGAACTTTGGATTGTTTCTTAGGTGGTAATCTCGCTAAGTGGAAAAGCTTTGCTAAAAGTTTGAAACTTAAAATGTATCTGAAGGATTTTGAGACGCATAAAGCCGACGTGGAATCCCTTTTGTCGGAAGGTGATTTATTGGAAGATGATTGTGCGTGGACAGCTTGGACTGATGCTACGAATAAGGCAAACCCTCTGTATGAGTATAATATTCGTCAGTTGAATACGACTGAGAATATGCGTGCTTGCCATACTTTTGTAGAATACCTTCTTGCAAACCGTGATCCTCGAATCGTTTATCTTTACGAACAAACAGCTGTGTCTAAATCTGTTTATTCAAATACAGAAGATTTGATAGAGCATATGGATCAGTGCTATGAAGGGTTGCCTTGTGGTACTAAACCTAGTACTTCTATCATTAAGATTTCGCAGTCTTCACGTGTGAAACAGGCTTATAATGACCCTGTATATTTAATGAATAAAGCTGAGTGTGAATTGATGATATCAGAGGCATATGCTCGTTTGAATAATGTTGATAAGGCTGAAGAATATTATAATAAAGGAATTTTAGCAGGCTTTGACCGTTGGGGACTAGATGGAACTGATTTTGTAACTGGTGTATATAAGTTTGATAAGACGGATATGCTCAAAAGCATTGCACGTCAATATTGGCTGACTTATGCTGGAGCTAACTCTTATGATGGTTGGCTGACTCGTAACCGTTTGGGATATCCTGAGGTTCAAGGGGCAATCACTGTGCGTAAAAGCAATAAGCCTGGAGAGCGAACGCTGTCGGATGGTTATAAGCTTGGAAATTTGGTTGACCCGGGCGCTTCTAACTTGGCTACAGGAGGCTTCCCTATGCGCTTAATTTATCCTACTTCAACTTCATTGTATAATACTGCAGCTATCAAGTATATCAAGGAGAATGGTAATGACATCACTAAAAAGTTGTGGTGGGAGAAGTAAACTCTAGTTTTTATTTAATAGATAGAAAAATGAAAAAGATATTATTTTTACTTAGTCTTGTCGTTGTGTTGCTTTCTGCTTGTTCTGAAGGCACGGATTTCGACATTGATTATACTCCAATAGCACCTATAGGAGGTCAATATGCTTTGACTATCGAGAAAGGTTATGATTCAAGTAAGACCGATGCTGAGTATTGGGCTTCTAATCCTACCGATGTAGAACAATTGTATGGTGTGTCTGATGGCGTTTATGCTTTTTTGAGTAATACTACAGAGTACGATAAGGATAAAGCTTGGATTCGTATAGGTAATTATAGCACAGCTTCTGATTGGGCTATTAATGCTAAGGTTTCCATTAATATGGGCGACTATACTTTCTCTGGTACTGAGGTCGATAATTTTATCGGTAATTCTGCAACATCTAAGGGAAAGGTCACGGTATCTGGTAAGTGTGGACATAATACTTACAAGACTGTTACTGGTACTATTACAGATGAAATATCTATTGTTTATTCTCGTGCTGACCAACCAGGTTATCATTATAGAGCGACAGGCTTCAAGTACACAGGTTGGGATGAGGATCTTGAATAAATAAACAGAATATAGATATAAGGCAAAGTGATTTGCTACGTTGTTGACATTTTTATGTGTCAGCACTTATATCTCTCTCGTCTTGGGGACTAGCAGTGGCTGGTCCCCTTTTTCGTTTTGGTATGAATTTTGGTATATTATGTTTACAGATTGTAATGTGTCTTTGCTTTGTTGTTCTTAGCCCCCTAGTACCACTTTCATTTTTACCTGGGCAG
>DKCU01000108.1 GCA_002451555.1 Candidatus Segatella albertsiae | reverse complement strand
TTTTATGCTTTTTATTTGGTTGTTTAAGAATTTAAACATACCTTTGCAAGCGGTTTGGAGTGGTACACTTTTTAATTAGAAAGTGGTACACTTTTAAATTAGTATATACAGTTGCAAGACCTTGGAGGGCATGGTGCTCAGTCAGCCGCTCTCCCCAAGCGCCATCATCAGCGACAAGACCATCGACAGCTTCAATAGCCAGATAGCATCGCCTACCGCCCAGCAGATAGCCAGCTTGGAGCAGCAGTACGTGTTGCGCTGCATCGACGAGCTCTTCGACTTCCGAGCGCTCGGTGGCAGCTACGAGCATCTGATGCGCTGCCTCGTGGAGTTCTTCTCCGTGAAGTATCCCCGAGTGCTGGGCGAGTACCAGAAGATACAAGTGGTGCTGAAGAGTTTGATGAGCGTGTCCGATAAGTTTAAGTTGCAATATACCCGGATGTTGGCAGCCGATGGCAATGTCGCCAACGTCGAGTTGCAAGACCGCATCCACAAGGCATCGAAGTATTTCTACGACAAGATGGGCATCTTCGTGGACTTGGTGAACAAGACCAATCTCACCACCGACAACAAGACGGCGAAGAAACAGTTCCAAGACCGTTTCTCCACTTTCGAGGAAGATGTGAAGGTGAAGTCCCGCCTCTTGCGCTACGAGCAGGAAGCCGAGTTCTCGGTGAGCGACTATCTGAAGAAGAAGGCGCAGTATCTCTTGATGGAGGAGGGCGAGAGCGAAGCTTCGTCCTCTCGCAAGAATCGTTCGGGGAAATCCTCGTCGGGCTCTTCTTCGTCCTCTTCATCCTCATCGAAGTCTTCGTCATCCTCTAAAGGATCCAAGGAACCGAAGATTCCGACCAAAGAAATCAGTCTCGGTCTCTACAACCAGGGCATGAGCGTGGAACAGATAGCCGCCGAGCGAGGTTTGACCAAGGGAACCATCATCGGTCATCTCACCCCATACGTCCTGGAGGGCAAGGTAGGGCTTCGTGCCCTTATTTCCACCGCCCATGAAAAGAAGATACGAGCCTTCATGCAGTCGCATCCCGAAATGACCCACTTTGGCGAAATCAAGGCAGAGCTGGGAGCTGGATACGACTATTACGAAATCAAGTTGGTGCACGACTTGATAGAGGGAGAAGAAGAGTGATAGCATTTTCATCGTGAGGGCTTCGAACCAGTGGTCATCGTGCCTTTATGTCATATCGCCGAGGATTGTCCTCGTGCCGAGAAGAAGCGCAAGGCGATGGAGGAAATCATGGAGGAAGTGCAAAAGATACGCAGATAATATTGTTCTAAGCGCAAAAAAAGTGAGCAAAACGTTTGGTGGTTATATAAAAAAACACTATTTTTGCAGATGTTAGGCTAGTGATCGGCAATTCAAGCAAACTTGATTATGCCTATCTTGCGCTATCAATTCCGATTTTTGCAAAAAATCATAAAAAATCGAGAATACTGAAGAAAGTAAATTAGAGTATTAATAATCAAAGTAAAGATGAAAAGTTTAAAGAATTTTGCCTTAGTGGCTATGACAACCTTGGTGTTGGTTTCGTGTGGTACTACGCAGAAAGTGCCTCTCACAGGTCGTACTCATCGAATCTCTGTTTCTGATGAGCAAGTGCTTAGTCTTTCTAATCAGGAATATACCAAGTACATGGCTTCAGCCAAGAAATCTACTGACGCCACCAATACTGCCATGGTGAAGCGAGTGGGGCAGAGATTGGCCAATGCCGTGGAGACTTACTTGAAGCAGAATGGCTATGCCAATGATGTCAAGAATTACGCTTGGGAGTTCAATCTCGTGCAAGACAACAGTGCCAACGCCTTCTGTATGCCTGGTGGCAAGATTGTTGTTTATGAAGGCTTGCTCCCTTATACTCAGAACGAAACTTGTCTTGCCATCGTGTTGGGCCATGAGATTGCTCATGCCGTGGCAAAGCATAGTGCGGAGCAGTTGACCAAGCAGCAGAACCAACAGATAGGTACCAATATCTTGGGTAATGTGCTCAATCAGGCTGTGGGCAATGGTGTGGGCAATGTAGCAAGTGCTGTGGCAGGACAGTATTTCTCATTCCGCAACTTGAAGTATTCTCGTGACAACGAGACGGAGGCTGACTATATGGGTTTGATTTTTGCGGCGATGGCGGGTTATGACCCAGAGCAGGCGATTCCTTTCTGGAAGCGTATGTCGCAAGGCTCAAGTAGCAACAAGAGTGACATCTTCAGCGACCACCCTTCTGATGCCAAGCGTATCGCTGCTTTACAACAGGAGATGCCTAAGGCTTTGGAGTACTATAAGGTAGCCAACAAGGCTGTCACAACTACAACTTCCAAGTCAACTACTTCGACCAGAAAGACAACATCGACTAAGAAAACATCTACTTCTAAGAAAACTTCCAAGAAGCGTTGAACTCAGATGTCTTTCTGTGCAAGAAGTATTCAGAATGAGTGTTTAATAACTTAAATCCTTTAGAATCATGATAGACTATATTTTTCAGAACCTTTGGTTGTTTTGGACCATTATCACCATCGTGTGTCTTATCATGGAACTCTCCTCAGGCGATTTCTATGTCACGTGTTTTGCCATCGGTGCTTTGGTAAGTATCGTTACAGCAGTTGTGGGTTTGCCGTTTTGGATGCAAGTGGTCGTTTGGGCTATCTGCTCGGTCTTGAGCATCTGGCTGATACGTCCGCATCTGGTACAGGCCATACATCGGGGAGCTGACGAGCGCAAGAGCAATGCCGATGCTCTGATAGGGCAGGTAGGCGAGGTGTCACAAACCATCATTGCCGGTGACTATGGACGAGTGAAACTTGATGGAGATGACTGGAAGGCTGAGGCTCCAACGGTAAATGTAGATATAGCGGTAGGAACCAAGGTTAAGGTTGTCGGAAGAGAGTCTATCATCCTACAGGTGACGCAGTGCTAAGTTGTTGGTTTTAAGAGATTAAACGCTATTCCGTTTTGCTAATTATTAACCCCTTAAATATATACAATTATGAGCATAGGAATTTATGTGCTGATCGTATTGGTTGTTCTCGCACTCATTGTCGTGAAGAAAACCATTGTAATTATTCCTCAGAGTGAGACTAAGATTATCGAGCGCCTGGGTCGCTATTATGCCACCTTGAAGCCTGGTATCAACATCATCATTCCTTTCATCGACCATGCCAAGGACATCGTTTCCCAGCGCAATGGAAGATATGTCTATACCAACAGCATCGACTTGCGTGAGCAGGTGTATGATTTCGCTCGTCAGAACGTTATCACCAAGGATAACATCCAGATGCAGATCAACGCCCTCTTGTATTTCCAGATTGTCGATCCCTTCAAGAGCGTGTATGAAATCAACAACTTGCCTAACGCCATCGAGAAGTTGACTCAGACCACCTTGCGTAACATCATCGGTGAGATGGAGCTCGACCAAACCTTGACTTCTCGTGACACCATCAACACCAAGTTGCGTGCGGTCCTCGACGATGCCACCAACAAGTGGGGTATCAAGGTAAATCGTGTGGAGTTGCAGGACATTACTCCTCCTGAGAGCGTGCTCATGGCGATGGAGAAGCAGATGCAGGCAGAGCGTAACAAGCGTGCCACCATCTTGACTTCCGAAGGTGAAAAGGAGAAGCAGCGCCTCTTGTCTGAGGGTCAGAAGGCTGCCATCATCAACAAGGCTGAGGCTGCCAAGCAAGAGGCTATCCTCAATGCCGAGGGTGAGGCTACGGCTCGTATCCGCAAGGCTGAGGCTGAGGCCGTTGCTATCCAAAAGATTACCGATGCCGTTGGACAGTGTACCAATCCTGCCAACTACCTGCTTGCACAGAAGTATATCCAGATGATGCAAGAGGTGGCTCAGGGCAAGGACAACAAGGTGGTTTACTTGCCATACGAGGCAACCAATTTGATGGGCTCCATTGGTGGAATCAAAGATTTGTTTAAAGGATAAAAATGAAGAAGATTTGTATTGTAGCAGGAGCAAGACCTAATTTTATCAAGGTCGCCCCAGTGATCAGAGCGATAGTTTCTGCGAAGAACGCTGGTCGTGATGTCGATTACCAGTTGGTTTATACAGGTATGGAGGACGACCCTACCTTGGAAGGTTCTTTGTTTTCCGACTTAGAGATAGCCAAACCTGATGCTTATCTCAATGTGGATTGTGAGAATCTCAATGAATTGACAGGTCATGTGATGGCTAAGTTCGAACGCTACTTGCAGCAGAATCCTACGGATGTGGTAGTCGTGGTGGATGACTTGGCTTCTACGATGGCTGTGGCTATCGTTGCCAAGAAACAAGGTGTCAAGTTGGCGCACATCGCTGCAGGTACTCGTAGCTTTGACATAACGATGCCTAAGGAAATCAATCGCTTGGTCATCGACGGTTTGTCCGACATCCTCTTTACGGCGGGCATTTCCAACAATAGCATCGCCAACAAGGAGGGTGCGGAGTTGTCCAAGGTCTATATGGTGGGTAATGTGCTCATAGATAACATTCGCTTTTTGAAGGACAAGATGGCTCGTCCGCAGATGATGGATGAATATGGCTTGGACGATGGCAAGTATCTTGTGTTGACCATCAACCGCAAGGTGTTGTTGGCGGACAGAGACAAGTTGAATGCCTTGCTCTTTGTGATAGACGCTGAAGCTCGCAAGGCTGGTGTCAAGGTCATGGCTCCTTTGCGTGGCAAGGCGTTGGAAGCAGTCTTGGCTTTCCAGACTCATCAGGGATTGCTGGAGCATCAAACGGGTATTGTTCTTGTCTCTCCTCAGAGTTATCTTGATTTCTGCTATCTCACGGCTCATGCCAAGGGTGTTGTTACCGATTCTGGCAATGTGGCGGAAGAGGCTACTTTCAATGGTGTGCCTTGTATTACGCTCAATAACTATACCGAACATATAGAGACCGTGAAAGTGGGAACGAATGAACTGGTAGGAGAGGATGCGGAGGTTCTCTCTGGTATGCTCAAGAAAGTCTTGAAGGATGAATGGAAGAAAGCTGGTATTCCTGATAGATGGGATGGCCGCTCGGCTGAGCGCATTCTTCAGATATTGATAGAAGAATAAAATGATAAAGATAAAGCTCGCAAGATTTACCTGTTGGCTCATGTAAATCTTGCGAGCTTATTTTTTATACTTCCCTTTATTTTTTTATTCTTCCCTTTGTGATTTCATTTTTCCCTTTGTGTTTCTTTTATTTTCTTCTTTCGTTCGGATTTGGATAGTTGTATCTATCGAAGTAGTCCAAGCCCTTATTGTTGTACCACACTCCCTCGACATTGATTCCGATGGAGAAGTTCTTGTTGACGTTGTATTTCACGCCAGCACCGAGCACATTGGCTCCGGGCATGCCCATGCCATATCCCATAGGCATCGTTCCGCCGAGTCCCCACATTCCTGGGTAATACCCCAAGCCATACCTGCCATATCCGTATGGTCCGTAACCTGCATAGCGGCTATAGAAATTGTTGTAGTTGTTGCTGATGCTGAGTTGCCCATAAACATAAGCTTCCCAGTGCTCATTGAACTTATAGCCCATGATGGCATAGAGACCCACGTCCCTGTAGCTGTCACTCCCCCAGAAGGTATTGTTGAAGTAACCACCGCCCGCAATCCATAATTTTCCGTCCTTGGTGAGGGGAGCAAGGTAGGTGGCATTGATGTTTTGTGAGAAACCACCTTTGTGGGGAACGTTCTTTCCGAAAGTTGCGAAGGCCGATGCTCCAAGTGAGACGTTCAGACCTTTGTGCAAGCCGTAGCCGTAAGTTGGGGCGAGGCTGTATGTCAGGTCGTTGATGGGATTGCTGTAATAGCTCTCATCCGAAGCCTTTTTGTCCTCGTCGGAATATTTCACATTCTTCATAGGCTTGCCTTGGTATATCATCTTCTGTCCAGCTTGCAATACCGTATCTCCTGGCAACAGCCAGTCTTCCCTCGGACTGTCTGCGCTATGCAGCGGACCGAAGTTGACGCTCTGTGCATGTAATGCGATAGTAAAAAAACAGAGCGATAGAAAACTTAGAAAATATTTCTTCATGTTCATTTCTTTATGTTCTATTTGTGACATCGTGCCAAGCTATGACACGTGATGTTATTCTATTGTGATGACACGTGTCGTCATTCATGCGATAGCCTGTGGTTGGATGTATCACTCTGCAAACTTACGACTTTTATTTGAAATACGAATAGGACTTTAATATAAATAACAAAAAATAGGCTTGCTTTAGTTAAAAAGCAAGCCTATTTTTAAAAATATTTGAATCCCAGAGGGAATGTCAGTCTTGGAAACTTCCCCTGTGTAGGAATTTCTTTCAATGGATTAGTAAGCGAACAAAGGATAATCCTTCATGGTCTCATTGACTTTCTCACGAACGCGAGCGATGACCTTCTCATCTTCAGGAGCATTCAAAACTTCCTCGATGAGCTCGGCGATTAAGTGCATCATGTCTTCCTTCGCACCACGAGTCGTCATGGCGGCAGTTCCGAGGCGGATGCCTGATGTCTGGAATGCGGAACGAGTATCGAATGGAACCATGTTCTTGTTGACGGTGATGTCGGCGGCAACGAGAGCATTCTCTGCTACCTTACCAGTCAAGTCAGGATACTTGCTACGGAGGTCAACGAGCATAGAGTGGTTGTCTGTACCACCGCTCACGATGCCGAAGCCACGGCCTATCAAGTCGTCAGCCAATACGGCGGCGTTCTTCTTGACCTGTGCGGCGTATTCCTTCCAAGAAGGTTGCAAGTTCTCATTGAAGGCAACGGCCTTGGCAGCGATGACGTGCTCCAAAGGACCGCCCTGGATGCCTGGGAATACAGCAGAGTTGAGCAAGGTGCTCATCATCTTGACCACCCCCTTCTTGGTGGTGTAGCCCCAAGGATTCTCGAAGTCCTTGCCCATGAGGATGATACCACCACGAGGACCACGGAGAGTCTTGTGAGTAGTGGAAGTTACGATGTGGGCGTACTTCACAGGGTTGTTGAGCAAACCAGCGGCAATCAAACCAGCAGGGTGAGCCATGTCAATCATCAACAAGGCACCTACCTCGTCAGCAATCTTTCTCATGCGAGCATAATCCCATTCACGGCTGTAGGCGCTGCCGCCACCGATAATCAATTTAGGTTTGTGCTCCAAAGCCAACTTCTCCATTTCATCGTAATCGACACGTCCTGTCTCCTTGTTGAGGTTGTAACCGATAGGATTGTAGAGAATACCTGATGTGTTGACGTGGCTACCATGAGAGAGGTGACCACCATGGTCGAGGTTCAATCCCATGAATGTGTCGCCAGGTTTCAAAACGGCGAGGAGAACGGCTGCGTTAGCCTGTGCACCAGAGTGAGGCTGTACATTGGCATACTCTGCGCCGAAGAGTTTCTTGACACGTTCGATGGCAAGGTTCTCTACGATATCCACCACTTGGCAACCGCCGTAATAACGCTTGCCAGGCAGACCCTCGGCATATTTGTTAGTAAGGTATGACCCCATAGCGTTCATTACCTCGTCACTCACGAAGTTCTCAGAAGCGATAAGCTCCATGCCTTTCAGCTGACGTTGATGTTCTCTTTCGATCAGGTCGAAAATCTCTTGGTCTTTTTCCATTGGCTTTTATTTTTTATATGTTAATATGATGTTATTTGCAAAGTTTTACTTCGCCCAACTTTTGCTCCTTGTCGCAGTAGTGACAACGAACGATTCCGAGTGCCTTATCTACCACATGGAAAATGGTAGCCATCGGCTCGTTGTTGGTGATGCACTTAGGATTGTTGCATTTCACGATGCCCTTCAGCGTGTCAGGAGTCTTGACGGTCTTCTTTTCCACGATCTCATAGTCCTTGATGATACTCAGGCCGATGTTAGGGGCGATGACAGAGAGGCGGTTGATTTCCTCATCGGTAAAATACTTGTTGGCCACCTTGATGATGCCCTTCTTGCCAATCTTCTTGGAAGGCAAGTTGTAGCCGATGGTGACAGGGGTGTCCATGTTCTGTAATTGCAGGAGGTTGACCACCTCGTAAGTCTTATCGGCAGGTATATGGTCGATTACGGTACCGTTCTCGATAGCCGCAACCACTAATTGACTTTTGTTATTTCCCATAATGAAACATTAATCACTAAACATTAAACATTACTCAATGATAGTTTTGTCGTTCTTGATGTCATCGAGTGTGATGCCGAGGCAATGGCAGAAGATCGCCTCGCGGGCATAGAGACCGTTCTGAGCTTGCTGGATGTAGTAAGCATGTGGGTCGTCATCCACGTCGTAAGCAATCTCGTTGACACGAGGCAGTGGGTGCATGATCTTCATGTTGTCTTTCGCCTTGCAAAGCATCTCACGCTTCAGGATATAAACGTTCTTGACACGCTCGTATTCCATCAAGTCGCTGAAACGCTCCTTCTGTACGCGAGTCATGTAAAGAATGTCAGCATCTGCGATGACGTCCTCGTTGAAGTCCTCATGCTCCACATATTTAATATGGTGCTGGTCGCAATAGAGCTTGTATTCCTGAGGCATGGCAAGTTCCTTAGGGGCGATAAAATGGAAAGTAGGGTTGAAGTGACGCATCGCAGTGATAAGGGAGTGGACGGTACGTCCGTATTTGAGGTCACCGACGAGGTAAATGTTGAGGTTTTCCAGGGTACCTTGGGTCTTGTAGATGGAGTAGAGGTCGAGCAAGCACTGGGAAGGGTGCATGTGGGCACCGTCGCCGGCATTGACGATAGGCACAGGAGCAACCTCGCTTGCATACTGGGCTGCACCCTCGATGAAGTGGCGCATGGTGATGATGTCGGCATAGTTGCTTACCATGAGGATGGTGTCCTTGAGCGTTTCGCCCTTGGTCGTGCTGGAAGTCTTGGCATCGGAGAAGCCGATGACACGAGCGCCAAGTCGGTTGGCTGCGGTTTGGAAACTAAGTTGGGTACGAGTGGAAGGCTCGAAGAAAAGGGTTGCGACAACCTTTCCCTTCAAGAGCTCCCTGTTAGGATGCTTCTCGAACTCTTGCGCCATCTCCAAGAGATACAATAGTTTCTCCTTCGAGAGGTCGGCAATCGTCACAAAATTATGTTTTTCCATTTGAATTTTGATTGAATTGTTCTGAAATCGCCTCCAAAGTTACATATAATTTTCGATATACGTGCGAATCGCCCGAAAGATTTAGTTTATTTTGCACATCGCCTTTCTAAGTCACTAAGTTTTTCTCAAAATCCTTTGCGATTCTCAAACTTTTTGTCTATCTTTGCACTCGTAATAAGAATAAAAAGTAAAGCATCATGGAACAGCAAGTAAAACAAGTGCCATACGGTGTGGCGGACTTTGCCACAGTAATGACGCAGAATCTCTATTATGTAGATAAGACGATGTTTTTGGTGGAGTTGGAGAAACAGCCTCGTAATCTCTTCTTCATCCGTCCTCGTCGTTTCGGAAAGAGCATCTTCCTCAGTATGCTCTACTCTTATTATGACTGCAACCAAAAGAATAAATTCGAAACTCTCTTTGGCAACTTGTGGATAGGTAAGCATCCTACGTCTTTGCAAGGTACTTATCAGGTGCTGTTCTTGGATTTCTCCCAAATCACAGGAAAGATAGATGTGTTGGAGGAGCGTTTCAATGCTTATATGGGTATCAATATCAATGATTTTGTTCGTCGATATGCCCAGTATTACCAAGAGGAAAAGGAGGAAATCTTGTCAAAGACAGACTATGCGGACAAAATAGAACTGCTCTTTAAGGCAGCCAAGGCGCATGACTATCATCTTTACCTAATCATCGACGAGTACGACAACTTTACCAATGTCGTACTGAATGAGCATGGTGAGAAAGTGTATCATGCCATTACCCATGCCGATGGTTTCTATCGTGATGTCTTCAAGAAATTCAAGGGTAACTTCGAGCGCATCTTCATGATGGGCGTGAGTCCTGTCACCTTGGACGATGTGACTAGTGGCTACAATGTAGGGTGGAATATCTCCATCAAGCCAGAGTTTGACGAGATGCTGGGCTTCTCCACCAAGGATGTGGTGGATATGTTTACCTATTACAAGGAGCATGGAAGCATCCCTGCCGATAGCGACATCGAGGCGATAGTCAACGACATGAAACCTTGGTACGACAATTATTGTTTTGCCAAACAAGCTTTGGCTAAGAAGGTAAGGATGTTTAATTGCGACATGGTGCTTTACTATCTCCGTAATTATATGGACTATGGCCATGCTCCTGAGCAGATGATAGATCCTAATACCAAGACCGACTATGGCAAGATGAAGAAACTTCTGCAATTCGACAAGTTGGATGGCGAGCGCAAGGGCATCATTCATAAGATAGCTGAAGAGGGACAAATCGTGGCTCAGTTGGAGGAACAGTTCTCTGCTTATCAGATACCAAAGGCTGAGATATTTCCAAGCCTCTTGTTCTATTATGGTATGTTGACCATCAAGGGCACTCGTGGCTCCAAGTTGATTCTGGGCATCCCTAACAATAATGTTCGCAAGCAATATTATGGCTATTTGGAGGAAGAGTATCAGGCAAAGTCGTATGTTGATACCAACAAGTTGACCGATTACTATTACGACATGGCTTATGACGGCAAGTGGGAGGAAGGCTTGCGGTTTATGGCTGATGCCTATGCCAAGGTTTCGTCGGTGCGAGACGGCATCGAGTCGGAGCGCAACTTGCAGGGTTTCTTCATGGCGTATTTGAATCTCAACGACTATTATATCACGGCACCGGAGCTGGAGTTGAGTCATGGCTATTGCGATTTCTTCCTGTTGCCAGACCATACCCATTATGCCAGTCAGCATAGCTATATTCTGGAGCTCAAGGTCCTTTCCAAGAAAGAGTTTGATGAAGAGTCAAAGGATGCCTTCCATGAGGACGGCACGCCAAAGACGAAGGCTGAGAAGCAATGGGATGAGGCTGTGGAGCAAATCAAGCGTTATGCCGAGGCTCCAAGGGTTGAGGCTCTTCGCCAAGGCACCACGCTCCATAAGATTATCATGCAGTTCAAGAGCTGGGAATTAGCAAGGATGGAAGAAGTGGAATGAGTGGATGAATAAGGTCAAGTTCAATAGGTCCTTTTTGTCTGCTTCAACCATGCAGGTAGAATTTATTCCAAGTTTCAAAAGAATTACTCCGAGAGATAGAAAATTTACTCCGAGAGATAGGAATTTTACTCCGAGATATAGGACGGCTGTTTGACTAAGACAGGGAACTGTCGGTACTATGACAGTTCCCTGTCGGTGCTATGACAGCCTCAGTCATTCAGTCATTTAGTTTCATGCGAAATCGAATTGGATTATGAAAATACCCTTCACCTTTCACCTTTTGGGCTGAAATGCCGATAAACATTGGGGAATACGAGGTGAAGGGTTGTCTCAGCCCTTCACTCACATTTCACTCAATTTTGATTCTCTGAAAGCTAACTCTGAAGAGGAGGAATGAAAATGAGGGTGTGTCATAAGTTCATGACACACCCTCATTTTCATTTTTACTTATTTTTTTACTTCCTCGCATTCCACCATATCTGTTCCTCGGTATATTACAACGAGCTTGTGGAGCTGCGTTGTCTTCACCGATTCTTGCACAATGTCACTATCGGCATATCGGCAAATTTGGTCAGAGGCTTCATAGAAAAGTTTTTTAACTTGCTCGTCTGAAGTGTTCGACTTGCAGTACTTCAGTTCCACAATATAGGAATCTGTCATATCCTTATAGATGTCGCAAAATGGAGAGAGAAAAATGTCAGCATAGCCACCAGCGTTGTCCAACTCGGAGATAGGGCGATAGAACTGGCATTGGCTGGTCATCGCCAAGGTGAATCCATGTACGAAAGCTTCCCCCTTTTGCTTGTCTCGCTGTGAAGCATAACGTTTGAGACAGTCGGCTTAGTCGAAATATGGTTTGTAATCACTATGATATGCCAATTGGCTTTCCAACTCGCTTTTTCCGTAAGAGTCGTATGTGAGGTCGTTTTCCTTGTAAGTGTCCAAGAGATAGGTATATATCTGGTCTCGAACCACTTCGTTAGGAATGACGAATTTTGTCTTGCCATCAAGTGTGCCGTCTATTGTTACCATGCCGAAATAGAATAGCAGACTCAGAAAATTATCTGGGTCGTTGATGCGCTCGGCTGGGAAATTCTCCACAAGTTTGCCTGTGACGTACCCTTTGGTTACGAGGTCCTGTATGATGCTGGCATCGTTAGCAAAGTCCTTGTCGTGGCGGATGAGCATACGTATTTTATCGTAGTCAATGCGGATGTTTGGCTCGATCATTTTGTCAGGAATGTCGTAGTCATTGCGTATGTAATTGCCTATGAAGTTGAGCACCATGATAGAATTATACATGGTTGTTCTCCCATACGATTCTTCTGCAAAACAGTAGTTGTCGAACCATGGCTTCATCACTTGAATGAGCTGGTCTATCGTATGGTTGAAAGGCAAGAGGTTAGCATAATACTCCAACATTTCTCTCACTTCTTCCTCAGTGAATCCTGTCATCTCATTAAACTCTGGAGCCAATGAGTAATTGGTGCCGATGTTGAACCCACTTGTCAAGTCATCCATTGTGACGGGGCTTACACCTGTAACGAACACACGTCCAAGAGAATTGCCAGCCGCTCCCTTGATAGTATCGAAGAAAAGGCGCAAGTAACCCTCGCCGTAAGTTTGTTCACGGTATCTGGTCTCATGTTCCTTGTGGGCAAGTATTTGGTTGGTGAAGTGGTCGTATTCATCGATGAATAGATATATCTTCAGGTCAACTTCGGCACAACGCTCGCAAAGGTAGGTAAGTTGTGCCACGGCACCTTCCTTTTGGTTCATCTCTTCCTTGGTGTTCGGTGGCAACAAGGAGGCGTATCTGTTACAGAAACTTTCAAACTTGATGTTGCAATGTGAGTCCAGTCCTTTCTTGTAGTCATCCAATCCTGCCGAAATCATGGCAAAGTTGAGGTGTATGACAAGATAAGAGTTACGTTCAGGAGTAGGATTCTCCCCGATGTAGAGGCCGCCGAAGATTTTCTCAAATTGGTCTTTCTTGTTGATGTCATAGTAAGTTTCGAGCATGGAGAGGGTGATGCTCTTGCCGAAACGGCGAGGGCGGATAAAGAAGAAATACTTGTTCGATTCTTCTATTTCCTCTATAAAGGGAGTCTTATCTACATAGTAGCAGTCTTCCTTGATGACATCCTCGAAGTTTTGCATTCCGTAAGGTATGCGTTTGCGATAGATTCTCTTTTTCTTTATAATTGCCATGGCTCAAATATTAATCTGATGATTTGTAGGTGCAAATTTACGATAAATATTTGGTAACGCCATCAATATTCTTGTTTTTTTTATTTCAAGAATCTCAAAAATGTTGTTTTGCTGTCAAACATTTGGTCGTTATGGATATTTGTTGTACTTTTGCAGCTGAAAGAATAAGTTATGATAGATCGTTGCTATATAGAAATCACGAATACTTGCAATCTCAACTGCGACTTCTGTCCGAAACACCATCGGAAGAAACGGCAGTTGACGGCTGAGGAATTCGACCTGCTCACGGACAGAATACGAGGGAAGGTCTGCTTCCTCTATTTCCATCTGATGGGCGAGCCGTTGCTGCATCCTCTTCTGCCTCTGTTTATTACCATGGCAAGGGAGAAGGGGTTCAAGACCGTGCTCACGTCGAATGGCACCTTGCTGCATCGTGCCATGGACTTGCTCGATACGCTTCCGCATAAGGTACAACTTTCCCTCCATTCCCATGAGAGCAATGAGCGAGGAGAACTTGCTGGATATATGGACGAGGTGATGCGATTTTCTACAGAAGCGGCAAAGCGTGGCGCTTGCATAGTCTTGCGACTTTGGAACCAAGGGGGAAGGGATTTGGAGAACGAGGAGGTGATGAGGCTTGTCGAAAAGTATGTGCCGAAGCCTTGGAAGGAACGCTCTGATGGCTTTCGCCTCTGCGACAACCTCTATCTGGAGTTTGACAGGAAATTCTCCTGGCCCGATGCTCATGCTAACCAAAAGGATGCTCATGTCAAGAAGCAGCTCTTCTGCAAGGCGTTGCTCAAGCAGATAGGGGTGTTGGCGGATGGCAGTTTGGTGCCATGTTGTCTCGATCATGATGGGGATGTGGTGCTCGGTAATCTTTTTCATCAGTCGCTCGAAGAGATTTTGGCTTCGCCAAGGGCGCAGGCTTTAGTCGAGGGATTCAAGCATCATACTGCCACAGAGGCTCTTTGCCAAAACTGTGAGTCAGCATTGGCGAGGAATAGTTTCCGAGGTAAGGCAAGGAAACCGCTGGGAGAAATATAAAGAATATCTGAAATGACCAAGCCGTTATGCAAAATTTTCTTGATTTCTTTTGCATAACGACTTTTTTTGTGTACTTTTGCAGAAATTATCAATAAAAGTAAAATGAGAAAACGTTTTGTACATATATTATGGGGGCTTCTTGCGGCGGGTGTTCTTAGCGTCGTGGCTGGTTTCTTCGCCATTTGGTTTGGCTTGATTGGCTATATGCCCGACATAGAGGATCTTCAGAATCCTATCAACCGTTTTGCCACGCAGGTATATTCTGCCGATGGCAAGGTGCTGGGTACATGGAACCTCAACAAGGAGAATCGTATCGTGATACCTTATAGTAAGATGTCACCTTACTTGGTCAAGGCGCTTGTCGCTACGGAGGATGAGCGATTTTATGAGCATTCGGGCATCGACTTCCGTGCGCTCGGTCGTGCCATTGTCAAGAGAGGCATTCTTGGACAAGCTAATGCCGGAGGCGGCTCTACCATCACACAGCAGTTGGCGAAGCAGTTGTATAGCAGCACTGCCCAGAGCGCTACCCAACGTTTGTTCCAGAAACCGATAGAGTGGGTGATAGCCATCAAACTTGAGCGTTATTACACCAAGGAGGAAATCATCGCCCTCTATCTCAACTACTTCGATTTCTTGCACAATGCGGTCGGCATCAAAACGGCTGCCAATACCTATTTTAATAAGGAACCTAAGGACTTGACCGTCTGTGAGGCAGCTACGCTTATCGGTTTGTGCAAGAACCCTTCGCTGTTCAATCCTGTACGCTATCCCGATCGTGCCAAGGAGCGCCGCAACGTGGTGCTTTCGCAGATGGTGAAGGCGGGATATATGGATCGTTATGATTATGAGGATTATGCGAGTCAACCATTGACGCTCAACTTCCATCGTACGGACCATAAGGATGGCAGTGCCACTTATCTCCGTGAGTTCCTTCGCCAGTATATGATGGCGAAGCGTCCTGAGCGTTCCAACTATCCTTCTTGGAACAACGTCCAGTTTGTCATTGATTCCATTGCTTGGGATACAGACCCTCTGTATGGTTGGTGCAACAAAAACTTTAAGAAGGATGGTTCCCCTTACAATGTCTATGCCGATGGCTTGAAGGTGTTTACCACGATAGACAGTCATATGCAGAAGTATGCCGAGGAGGCAGTCTATCAGCATGTGGCTCGTTATCTGCAACCAGCTTTCGACAAGGAGAACAAGCAGAAACCGAGCTCACCATTCTCAGATAAGTTGACACCTCAACAGATTCGTAGCATCCTCAATCGCTCCATTACCCAGAGCGAGCGTTGGCGCAGCATGAAGGCGGCAGGTTACACACCAGAGGAAATCAAGCAGGCTTTCAGACAGAAGACGGAGATGACGGTGTTTACCTATCATGGTGACATCGATACCTTGATGAGTCCGCTCGACTCCATTCGATATTACAAGGGCTTCTTGCGCAGTGGCTTCATGAGCATGGATCCGAAGACGGGTGCTGTCAAGGCATACGTGGGTGGTTTGGATTATACCCATTTCATGTATGACATGGTGAGCCTCGGCCGTCGCCAGGTGGGTTCTACCATCAAGCCTTTCCTCTACAGTCTTGCGATGGAGAATGGCTTTACTCCTTGCGACTATGCGCCTAACCGTCAGCAGACTTACATCGTGGCAGGTCAGCGTTGGACTCCTCGTAATGCCAGCCATGCGCGCTATGGTCAGATGGTTCCGTTGAAGTGGGGACTGGCTCAGAGTAACAACTGGATCAGTGCTTATTTGATGAGCAAGTTGAATCCTCAGCAGTTTGTGCAAATGCTTCGTGATTACGGTATCAACAATCCTGACATCCATGCTTCGATGAGCCTCTGTCTCGGTCCTTGCGAGGTCAGCGTAGCTGAGATGGTGAGTGCGTACACCGTGTTTGCCAACCATGGCATCCGTACAGCCGCGATGTTCGTGAGTCGCATAGAGGATAATGAGGGCAATACGATAGCTACCTTCCAACCTCGTATGAATGAGGTGATTAGTGCTGATAATGCGATGAAGATGCTCACCATGTTGATGGGCGTTGTCGATAATGGTACGGCGGGTCGCTTGCGCTATCGCTATAACTTCGAGGGAGAGATTGGCGCCAAGACGGGTACGACGAATAACAATAGCGATGGATGGTTCATCGGATTCACACCACAGCTGGTCACAGGCTGTTGGGTGGGTGGCGAGGACCGTGACATCCACTTCGACCATTCTAGTATGGGGCAAGGTGCCACGATGGCTCTTCCTATCTGGGCTATCTTCATGAAGAAGGTGTATGCCGACCCATCATTGGGCATTGATCCGATGGCGAAGTTCGACTTGCCGGAAGGCTACAATCCTTGTGGCAAGAAAGCCGATGAAGATGACTTCAGCGAGAATGGAATCGACGAAGTCTTCGAATAAGTATATATCCCACAACTATGCTGAAGTAGAGGAGGCAGAGTTGTGGGATATTTAGTTTTATCCCCTCGATGCTGGCTCCTGGCAGCATGGTCGTGAGTTTCAGGGCTGTATTGCAAGCTTGGGTGATGCTGACGAGGCAACTCGCCACGAACTGCAAGAGGGGAGTGGTGAGAAACGTGATGTATGGGATAGATGTGAAAAGGGCGATAAGCATGGCTGAGGCTGACAGATAGAGAATGGCAGTTGCAGCGGGGATGGCGATGAATCCTGTGAGAAGCGAATAGCAAGAGATGCGTCCGAAATAATAAACGATGAGTGGCATCGTGCCAATTTGGGCTGCCAACGACATGCAAGACATTCCTTTCAACCATTTGAAGATACGCCCGTCGTTACTCCCAGTGAAGCAATCTTGTATGCCCGGGGCGAAAAGCATAATAGAGAAGACGGCAAGGAAGGACATCTGAAAACTGATGTCGAAGAGATAGAGCGGATTGCAGAGGAGCATGAGAACGTAGGCAAAGCAAAGATTGTTGACCGACAAGGCTTCACGATGGGCTAGCATGGCAAAGCAACAGATGCTAATCATCGTCGCCGAGCGCATGGCACTGGCCGGCATCCCGATAAACAATACGTATGTCCAGATGGCTATCATCGACAGGGATAAGGTGAGGACGGACCGTCTTCTTCCCCCTAGCAATAGGACGAACAGTTGGAAGATGATGCCGATGTGCAATCCGCTGACAGCCAATACATGACTGGCTCCTGATATGGAATAAATCTCCTTTGTCTCTTTTGTCAATGCCGTCTTCTCTCCTAAGGTCATGGCTGAGATGACGGCGAAGTCTTGGTCCTTGATACCGAGGCTTTGCATCTTTTGTGAAACATTGTTTCGGAAAGTTTGAACGCTCATGAGTGTGCGGTCGAGCGAAGACAACTCTTCCTGACTGATGACTTGAATGCTTTCTTGCATCTTGTCTTCTTGATGGGAAACCAGCAATCCTCCCATGCAGAAGATGCAGAAATAGAGGGAGAGACATTGCTTTATGGAGCCATGTACAGGGAAGTGGATTCGGTGAAGTACGAATGAAATACCCCATGACAAGAGACTTGCCATGAGCCAATAAAGCGTGTCGAAATGCCCATGTCCGAGTTTGCCTACAACGATTCCTAACGTCAGCGGAATACTGATGTTCATCAACGGCGTAAAATGTGAAGATTCTAACTTTCGCATATACTTTTTCCTCTAAAATCCTACTTAAACTTTTAATAAGTGCAAATATACGAATAATTTTTCGTCTAAATCTAGTTTTTTTTGTATTTTTGCAAAGTTTTAGAGAAAACAATACAAATGTTTCGAAGAAACAGCCGAAAATCGAGGAAGATAACTCGGTTAGAGACAAATAGAAAATACAATAAAAATCATTATAATGAACGTTTCTTACAAATGGCTTAAAGAATACGTCGATTTCGACTTGACTCCTCAGGAAGTTGCGGACGCGCTGACCTCCTGCGGACTCGAAGTTGACGCTTTGGAAGAAGTTCAATCCATCAAGGGTGGGTTGAAAGGTCTTTACGTAGGTAAAGTATTGACTTGCGAGATGCATCCTAATAGCGATCACCTCCATGTTACTACCGTTGACCTTGGCAAGGGCGAGCCTCAGCAGATTGTCTGCGGTGCTCCTAACGTTGCCGCTGGTCAGAAGGTCATCGTAGCCGACTTGGGCTGCGTGCTTTACGACGGCGACCAGAGTTTTACAATCAAGAAGAGCAAGCTCCGTGGTGTGGAGAGCATGGGCATGATTTGTGCCGAGGATGAGATCGGTGTCGGTACCGACCATGCGGGTATCATCGTCCTCCCTGAGGATGCTCCTGTGGGTCAGCCTGCCGCTGAATACTATCACTTGGAGAGCGACTGGCTCATCGAGATTGACATCACTGCCAACCGTGCCGATGCGCTCGGTCACTATGGCGTGGCTCGCGACCTCTATGCTTGGTTGAAGCAGAATGGCTACAAGACCAGCTTGCATCGCCCTTCTTGCGATGAGTTCAAGGTGGATAACGAGGAACTTCCTATCGAGGTGGAGATTCAGAACCACGAGGCTTGCAAGCGTTATGCTTGTGTCAGCATCACCGACTGCGAGGTGAAGGAGAGCCCTAAGTGGTTGCAGGATAAGTTGAACATCATCGGCTTGCGTCCTATCAACAACATCGTGGATATCACCAACTACATCATGATGGCTTACGGTCAGCCTTTGCACTGCTTCGATGCCGACATGGTGACAGGTCACAAGATTGTGGTTCGTACCCAGCCAGAGGGTACGAAGTTCATTACCCTCGATGGTGAGGAGCATACCCTTGGTGAGCACGACTTGAGCATCTGCAATGCCGAGGAGCCTATGTGTATCGCCGGTATCTTCGGTGGCAAGGGCTCTGGTACCTACGAGACAACCAAGAACGTGGTTTTGGAGAGTGCTTACTTCCACCCAACTTGGATTCGCAAGAGCGCACGTCGCCATGGATTGAGCACCGATGCCAGCTATCGTTTCGAGCGTGGTGTCGATCCTAATGGTCAGATTTACGCCTTGAAGCAGGCTGCCATCCTCTGCAAGCAACTCGCTGGTGGTAAGATCAGCATGCAAATCAAGGATGTATATCCAGAGCCTATCCAGGACTTCCCTGTTCGCTTAAACTATGAGTACGCTCATCGTCTCATCGGCAAGGAGATTGGTGCCGAGACCATCAAGAATATTGCTACTTCCTTGGAGATGAAGATTGTGAAGGAAGATGCCGAGGGTATCGACCTCCTCGTTCCTCCTTATCGTGTGGATGTGCAGCGTCCTTGCGACGTGGTGGAGGATATCCTCCGTATCTATGGATACAACAATGTGGAGATTCCTACCCAGTTGAAGAGTTCCCTGACTGTCCAGGGTGATGAGGACAAGGCTTATCACACCCAGAATATCGTGGCTGAGCAGTTGGTAGGCGAGGGCTTCATGGAAATCTTGAACAACTCCCTCACCAAGGCAAGCTACTATACGGATTTCGACCTCAACAAGTATCCTGATGAGCATACGGTGAAGGTGATGAACCCATTGAGCGCCGACCTCGGTGTGATGCGTCAGACCATGCTCTTCGGTGGTTTGGAGAGTGTATCTCGCAACATCAACCACAAGAGCCAGAACTTGAAGTTCTTCGAGGTAGGTAACACCTATATATATAATAAGGAGAAATGGGTGGCTGAGAATCCTATCAAGGGTTACACTCAGGAAGGTCACATCTCTCTCTTCATCACCGGTAAGCGAGTAGAAGGCAACTGGGCTCATGCTGATGAGCAGAGCAGCATCTACGAGTTGAAGGCTGTGGTAGAGAACATCCTCCGTCGTGTGGGTATGCCAGCCAATAATGTGGTGGTTAAGCACAGCGACAACAATATCTTCGCCAAGGGTGTGCAGTATGAGACACGTCCAGGCAAGGTGTTGGTAGAACTCGGTATCTTGAGCCACAAGTTGAAGAAGGCGTTCGACATCGAGCAGGATGTGTTCTATGCAGATGTTCACTGGGACAACTTGATGAAGGCCATCAAGAAGGTGAACCTCACCTATACCGACATCAGCAAGTATCCATCAGTAAGCCGTGACTTGGCGTTGCTCGTGGATAAGAACGTGGAGTTCGAGCAGATCGAGCAGATTGCCCGTCAGACCGAGAAGAAACTCCTCAAGAGTGTCGTTCTCTTCGATGTCTATGAGGGTAAGAACTTGCCAGAGGGTAAGAAGAGCTATGCCGTCAACTTCATCCTTCAGGATGAGGAAAAGACGCTGAATGACAAGCAGATTGATGCCATCATGAAGAAGCTCATCGCCAACTTGACAGGAAAGTTGAAGGCAGAATTGAGATAATAAGTATAACAATAAATAAAAATTAAATTCCAATGGGAAGAGCATTTGAATATCGTAAAGCTACAAAGCTGAAAAGATGGGGCCACATGGCCAAGACATTTACAAAGTTAGGTAAGCAGATTGCAATTGCAGTAAAGGCTGGCGGTCCAGAGCCTGAGAACAACCCAACATTGCGTGCCATCATCGCTAACTGTAAGCGTGAGAACATGCCTAAGGATAACATCACTCGTGCCATCAAGAACGCTTGTGGTAAGGACACCAGTGATTACAAGGAGGTAACTTACGAGGGATATGGCCCTCACGGAGTGGCAGTGTTCGTTGATACCTTGACCGATAACACCACTCGTACCGTTGCCGATGTTCGTTCTGTATTCAACAAGTTCAGCGGTAACCTTGGTAATACAGGTTCTTTGTCATTCCTCTTCGACCACAAGGCAGTGTTCACATTCAAGAAGAAGGATGGCTTGGATATGGACGAGTTGATTCTCGACTTGATCGACTATGGCGTAGAGGACGAGTACGATGAGGATGAGGAAACCAACGAGGTAACTATCTATGGTGCTCCTACAAGTTTCGGCGAAATCCAGAAGCACTTGGAGGCTGAGGGCTTCGAGGTAACAGGTGCTGAGTTCACCTACATCCCTAACGACTTGAAGGATGTTACAGCCGAGGAGCGTGAGACTATCGACAAGATGGTGGAGAAGTTGGAGGAGTTTGATGACGTTCAGACTGTCTATACCAACATGAAGCCAGAGATTCCTGCTGACGCAGAGTAATATGGCTATTCAAGAAACCAAAAAGGACACCTTGAAAAAGGTGACCTATCAGACCCATGGCACTTGCTCCAAGTATATTTGCATCAGTGTCGATGATGATGGAGTAGTAAGAGATGCTCAGTTCATCGGTGGTTGCGATGGTAATACACAAGGAGTCTGTGCCTTGATACGTGATATGAAGGCGAAGGAGGTTATCGCTCGCTTGAAGGGTATCAAGTGTGGTAACAAACCTACGAGCTGCCCAGACCAATTGGCTACGGCCTTGGAACAAATGGGATATTAATATTCTGATTATAGAATTCAATATCACAACTTATAGTATTCAATATCCCTTACTTTGGGGATTCATTTAAAACGCCATATAGGAAAAGGCTCTCCTATATGGCGTTTCATTTTTCTATAGTCTTGGATGTATTTATCTTTATAACCTCTTGTAATTGTCTTCGCAAGGGAAAGAAATCTCCGTTCCGTGTCACGGAACGGCCGTTCAAAGACTTGGAATGTACATTCCGTGACACGGAATGGAGAATTATTAAGGAAGCAATGACAAATACTTCAGGAAGCAATGACAATTATTTCAGGAAGTAAAGACAAATATATCAAGAAGCAAAGACAACTTCTTTTGGGTGCGAAGAGATTAATACTTAAATGAGAATAAAGCTTTTGCCCTTTCAGGGCGCATTGGGTATGACTTTTGACACACTCTCCTTGTTGCTATTGCCTTTTAGGGCGATTCTTGATTACTTGTGAAAGTTCTGTAGCTTATTACATTATTATGTCTTTTAATACTTAAAAGTATCATCCAGCAAAACTTCCTTTGGATTCTTAGCCGAATGGTAGATGAATCTAAAGGAGAAATGTGCCTCCTTGTATTTCTTCAGTCCAGGATTGTTGTCGAGCGATTGTTTCTGCGCATCATAGAGCTTCTTGTGGTTTTGCTTGATGAGCAGGGCGTTGTCAGCCTTTCCACGCAAAGTCATATAATAAATATAGGTATGTGATGCCTTGTCAAAGGTGGCACTGTCCGTTCTACCGTCATTGACAAACGGGGTAGGGCACACCTTCTCCGTGTATTCCTTCGCCTCGCGAGCTGCCTTGTCTTCGATGCTCTCGGTGCATGATGCCATGAATGCGAGAGCCATGATGCTATAAATAATCTTTTTCATTCAATATTTTTTTTCAGTCTTTATCAAATAGTTTTTATCTGCTGCAAAGTTATGAAAAATTGGTGATTAAACAAAAAAACTGATGATACTTTAGCCAAGTTTGCTACTTTTTTAGTATTTTTGTACCCGAAAAATAACAAAAAGTCTATCCCAAGATGATGAATGAACTATTCCTCTTGCAGTTCTCTTGCTGCATGATTACTACGATATTGGCGTTGATGCTTATCGTATCACGCTTCCAAATCAGATGGCTCAACCATAACTACGAGGTTTCTCGCTGGCTGATATGTGGAGCCATGCTATTCCTTTCAACGCATTATGTGTTGCAGATGGCATACGGCATCCGTGCGCAGAGCGACTCGATGGGCGCCTTGGTCAATATCCTCTTCTATACGCCCATTGCCCTGGTCATCTCTTATGGCACCTTCAATGTCATCTGTTTCCGTGAGGGGCGAAAGCGGATGAAGCGGGTGAGTGCCTTGGGTTACCTGCTCATCCTTGCCGTCTTTGCCATCGGCGTGTGGCAGAAGGGGAGCTTGGAGATAGGCTTCTGGCTGTATGTCATGTTGGGCTTGTTCGTGGCATGTATGTTCTATTGCATTGGTACGACGGTAAGGGAGATACGTCATCATCGCAAGATTATCGAGGAGGAGTCGGCGACCGACATGCTGCCATACGACCGATATACGTGGGCGAGCTATATCCTGATGGCGGCTTCCGTGTTGGTGTTGGTGGGAGGCATCGCCTATCGACCTTTCCTTTTCATCATCGGACCCTTCATGCTTCTGTCTCTCTTTATCTTTACGATGAGTTTCATCGGGTATGGTTTTAACATCATGCCAGTGGATGAGCTGATGGAGGAAGATGAGTTGACGGAGGAAGAGAAGATGACGAAGAAGGATAAGATGACGAAGGAGGATGATACGGAAACTTCCGATTCTTTGACTGATTCTACTTGCGGATTGTCGGCGGACCAAATCGTGAAGTTAGAGCAAGTATTGCATGATTGGTGTAAGAAGGGCGGCTTCTGCGACAGTACGATGAACATGCCGCTGCTGTCAGCCAAGTTGAAGATACCACGTGATTTACTCAGCAAGTATTTCGAAAGTTATCTGAAGAGTACGTTCAGAGTATGGCTCAGCGACATCCGATTCCAGGAGGCACAAAGGATGCTCCGAGAAAACCCACATTACAACAACGACACGATTTCTGCTGAGTGTGGCTTCTCCAGCCATGCCCATCTCTATAAGATTTTCAAGGCGAAGACGGGTATGACTCCAGGGCAATGGAAGGAATCTTTGTCTTATGTAGTTTGTGAGGTGACTCTTTAAACGATTAGTAGCTTTTGTCAGGAAGTGTCCTGAAAACAGCATAAAATCATACGTTTAGGTGTTTCATTCGTAGGAATGAAACACCTTTTTTGTAGGAATGAAACTATTTTCTTGAGGAATGAAACACACACATTGGATGAAAAACACTAAATTTGCCATCGTAAACTTAAAACGCAACTTATGAGAGAAAACCCATTTGCGCTTTCTCATCATGCAGGAGACTTAGTAGGAGTAATCTTGATATTGGTTATTGCTGTCGGCGTGTCTTGCTTGATGTGGATAGACTATCGGAAATATCTGGATGAGCATACGAAGAAGCAATTCAGATTCCTGGACTTCATCAAGAGGGAACAGTTGTTTCTTTTCCTCTTCCTGATGTTCTTCTTTCTGATAGTGGGGCAGTTGGTACTCTATTCCAATATGTAAGCCGTCAGTTACTTATTAATAGAATATGATATAAAATAAACCTTGAATGATGATGAAATATTTTAACAAGAAAATGGTGGTGTTCATTGCTCTGTTTCTCGCAATGATACACCTTCCTTCAGGATTGAAGGCTCAGAATGTGCTTTCTAATCAGAGTACCTGTAAGGATGCGGGCTGGTATCTCGGAGTGGAGGGTGGTCCTGCCTTCGGTGTCGGTACGCTAAGTAGTTTCGGAGCCGACAAGACACGTGCGGGTTATATCGTAGGCGTATTTACAGGTTATCAGTTTAATCCGATTCTTTCCTTGGAACTTAACGCCAAGTGGGGCAATCTGCAGATGTCTGCTCGCCAATGCTGTATCGACTCCAACGACTGGCTTTCTGCCGATGGCACTCGCTATGTGGCTGAGGTCTTGGGTGAGGATGGTGCTTACTATGGCAATCTGAAGAGCGATGTGTACTGGCAGAACTATGCGTTGAGGCTCAATGTCAATGTGTTGGGCTTCGTTCCTTCGCTCAAAGACAGTCCTTGGAAGGTGGAAGTTTCTCCGCAAGTTTCGCTCGTGGGTAGTTGGGCGAAGAACAAGCGTCTCGACAGCGATGAGACCTTCCGCGTCTCTTCCGAAGACAAGTGGAAGTTGGGCTATGGTGGTAACATTCAGGCATCCTACGGCTTCCCTTGTGGATTGACCCTCGGTGTGTTCTCGGGTATGACCTTCGTCAGTGGTGGTCGCATAGATGCCCTCCCAAAGACATTCCATAAGAACAATTTTGTTTGGGAGAGTGGCGCCAGAATCAGTTTTAACATCCATAAATAATCGTGATATGAATAAAGAATATAAAATTCCATTGTTAGCATTGTTCTTTGGTTTGTGCCTCTCTTTCATCCTGATTTCTTGTCAGGAGGAGAAGCATGACGAGGAGAACGGTCTCTCCATCGCCCTCACTTGGCAAGACGAGGCAGACAAGAATATAGATGTGAAGGATGTCCATCTCTGGATCTTCGATGCGGACAACGGTTCGCTGGTCGAAGAAAAACGTTATGCCTCGGCTCAGGAAGTGGCAAGCCAACGCTTCTATCTTGACAAGGGAAACTATCGCATCTTGGCAACTGCCAATCTTACAGAGCCTTTCTATGTCAGCGAGGCAACGAGGGCTTATACTTTGGACAATGTACTGATAGGTCTGACTGCCCCCAAGAATGTAAAGAACAATGCCTATTTCGGCGTGGTAGATGCAAAGGTCGATTTGTCGGTGGGCAATTGCATCGTTTGTAATCCCATGAAGAATGTCCTTCCCGAGCTGACCATCGTCATCGAGAATGTACCTAAAGGAACAGAGATGAGTGGCAAGGCGTTGGATTGTGCTTGGTGTCTGTTCCCTACACAGAAGAATGGTGATGGCGACTATGGATTGCCGAGTATAGATCCCACGGAAGTGGAAATGCCTACTATCTTGGCTACTGAGTCAACTTTGCAATCAGAAGTCATCCGGCTGATGCCGACCATACAGGGAAGCCCCGCCTCTCATGTTTATCTCCGCTTCTTGCTGCCTAACGAGATCTTGCAAGAGTTTGACATCACCGCTCCTGCGATGAAGGTTGGAGGAAAGTATGAGTTGCGACTCAACTACAACCAAATGCAGCCAAAGATGAATCTTGATGCAACCATCAATAATTGGAAAGACCTCAACGATGAAGTAGAAATCAAATAGTCCTAACACTTTCATACAGGACTATTCTAAGAATCATAGATAATATTAACTTTTAAAACGTTTATAGATATGAAAAAGATGACTAAGTTTTTCGCCCTCGCACTCTTGGCTGGCGCAATGGTATCATGCGGTACAGAAGACACAACTCCTTCTACCCAAAGCGGCAAGGTCGCCGCACAGTTTAATGGAGGTATCAATATAACCCGTGTGGTAGATGCCAACTGGACAGCCAATGACAAAATCGGTATATTTATGGTAAGTGCTAATAAAGAGTTGGCTGTTGACTATATCCTGGAAGCCGTTGACAATGTGGCTTATGTGACAGACGGTAGTTCTGCTTTCAAGCCTATCAGTGGTGGTAAGACCATTTACTTCCCTATTGATGGTGATGTGGATTTCTATTCTTACTATCCACAGACCACTGTCAATGACTACAAGGTGGCACTCAATGTAGCAGACCAGGGCAATCAGGAGGCAATCGACTTCATGTATGCTACCAAGAAAGGTTGCAACAAGTCTGTTCCTCAGGTTACATTGAACTTCAGCCATCAGTTGAGTAAGCTTGTCCTTGACGTTCAACCTGGTAACGGACTTACGGAAGATGATTTGGACAAGTTGACAATCAAGGTGAAAGACCAGAACAGCACAGCGACCTATAATCTTGTAGATGGACTTATCTCTAATGAAGGTACTCCTACAGACATTACATTGAAACGCACAGTAGCAGGTAAGAAGTATGAGGCTATCTTGCTTCCTACTACAGAAGAGAAACGTGTATTAGAGTTTGACCTCAACAATGGTTACGACGCTCCTTTCGTATGGACAATGCCTGTAAAACTTAAGGGTGGTAGCAAGTATCACTATACCAAGGTGAAGCTGAGCCGCACCGCAGCAGAAGTTTTTGGTACAATCGAGCCTTGGAACGAGGTGAAGGATGATAACGAGCATGTCGCAAAATAAAAACTCTTAAATATTTGAAGAATATGAAGGCTTTTAAATTATTATACATCGCTGCCGCAGCATTGCTGTTCGCAGCTTGCGCTAACGAAGAAGACGGTATTGGCAACAGTGGTCCTGTTGCAGCCACCGTACAGGCGGACATTTTCAAAACCGTCACACGCGCCACCACTGGCAATACTTGGTCAGAGAACGATGCCATAGGCGTGTATGTCACATCACCTGGCTATACAATAGGAGACAACGTGGAATACACAACTACAGGAGACGGAAATTTTTCGTCAGACAAACCAATTTACTTTGCAGATGCAACAGAATCCGTATCTTTCAGTGCCTATTATCCATATCAAGAAAATGTTGATGGTAACGGCATTGTAAATAATTGGAATATGGCAGAGGTAGAGGATGGTGTTCCATGTCCTGCAGATTTTCTCTTTGCAACTGGTGCAACCGCCAGCAAAACTTCTCCTCAGGTTAAGTTTACTGGAGACAACAACTTCAAGCATTGCATGAGTATGATACGGTTGACTTTCAAGGCTGGCGATGGTATTGATGCGAGAGAAGCATATCTTAAGGGGAAATTAAAATTTAAAGACATCTACACTACAGGTTCTGTCAATGCAAGGAATGGTGCAGTTGATGTTCAAGGAAACAGGGTAAGCTATGAATCCGATGTGGATGATAAAAGTTTGAAAGACAATGTCACCTGTGAGTTCATCGTGTTCCCTCAACCTTTGGAAAATAATAAGATGGATATTGAACTAAGTGTGGCAGCGAATGGTACAATCAACACTTATGCGGCATCATTGACTTCGTCAACAAACAACGAGTTTAAAGGTGGCAATATGTACACATATACAATACGTATCAACAATAGCAGTATAACTATCGAAGATGCAGACATTATGCCATGGCAGACAATTGATCAAGGGATTCTCTGCGCAGAACAGCAATAATAGGAATACAGGGTTAGTGAGTTTGGTCACTCACTAACTCACTAACAATAAAAATGAGATGATTTATGAAGAAGTTAAACAATAATTCCTATAACACTATGAGTATAAGAAGAATTATCTATGCAGGATTAGCCATTATTACTATGGGCTTTACAGCATGTACGCAAAATGAAGATTTGGCTCCAACGCTGAAAGGACAGGAAATCAATGCCACCTTCTCTGTTGGAGGCATGCAAACTCGTGTCAATACATTAGGAGATGGTAACAATTGGGAGGACAAAGATAAACTGAAAGTAAGTATATTTACGGATTCTGATCCTGGTAATACGGCTTTTCTTTCTTTTAATGGGGAAACAAAAGAATGGTCTCGAAGTGGTAGTTTCCGTTGGTTAAATGAATACGAACGACATACTATTTTGGCTGTATATCCATCTGACATGGATTTTGGGAAAAATAATCTACAGTATGATTTACAGACAGACCAAAGCAGCGAAGGTAAATTGAAAAACGCTGATCTCATAACTGGATATTGGTACGATATTCCTTGGAACGATATAAGCATTCCTATGAAGCATCGCATGTCTATGGTTACAATAGTATATCATGTTGGAACTGCAGATTATCCTAATATGGATATTAGTGAACCACAAGTGTATTCTAAACACACCAGTGTTGATTTTAGTAGAGACGACCGGGGGCAATTTGTCATGAGTACACCTACTGGTAATCCTGATTGGGTACAAGCCTGTAAGCATGACGATGGTATGTTTTCAGCAATCGTTATCCCTGGTTCATACATTAAAGATGAAAGATTCTTGAAATTCAAGATAGGCGATAAAAACTTCTATGCAAAAATGAAGATCGATACGGAATTTCAAGAGGGCTATCGCTACACCTATGAACTCAATGTAGGAAAAGATAAAGTGGAACTGACCCGAATCAGTGTAGGTGATTTGAAAGGTTGGGACAGTAACAACGAAGAAGAACTCAAATAAACAATGGAGGATATAACTATGCGCAAGATATTTCAATACATCATGCTGGCAGTCGTTACTATAGTAATGGCGTCATGCACAAGTGATATAGAAGAAACAACCGCAACAACAGGCAAGAACAACGTACAGTTGGTTGTTGGTGAATTTCCAGCATTCGGAGATTCACAGACTCGTGCTATTGGTACACCTGATGAAGGCAAGACTTCATGGGCTGAAGGAGATGAGTTGCTTCTGGAGATGACTAGTAAAACTTTAGGGACTAAGTATGCTGCTTTTACATATAATGGCAGTAATTGGGAATTGGCAAGTGGCGAGCTGTCTTATAAAGAAGACGAATATCCAACCTTTCCTCATGTATATTATGCCCCTAATTACAAATGGGATGCCGGCAAATTAGTTTTGAAAGAAGGTAAGGTTGCAGGAACCGATGAATACATCGAGGGAAAAGCCAATATCACCCCTAATGGTGAGGGTATAAATGTATCTTTTGCCGATGCAACACGCAACTATTCACGCTTGCGTATTGCAACTATGCCAAATAAGCCAATAACAGTTAGCATCAATAGATACACTCCTGCGGGCAGCAGCAAAATGGAATGGTTTCAAGATATTGCCCTTACTTCTGATGAAAAGGGCAATGCCTATTTATATGGTACTTTTGGTAATTATTTCAATTTCAGTGTGAAATATGGGGAAGCTATTTTGGCAACTCACACAATTGAGGCAGCAGAAAACGCTAAGAGTTATGCACTGGATGCTACTGTTGTCTCGCTGACTGACGAAGGTATCACTTACGATCAAATTGTGGAAGACGTCAAGAAGGAATTGGATGCGGGCAAGACTTACATCAATCTCGTTCTTCCTCCCGATGCAGATGAAAATACATTGGATGCAATACATTACGGACTTCAAGATGCAAGGTATGGGAGTATAAACCTTACTTTGATAGGATGTAAGAAGATTCCTTCAAGAGGATTTATGCATTTTGACATGCTGAAATCCATAGCCCTCCCAGATGTTACAGAAATCGAGGGAAAAGCTTTTTCAGATTGTACAAAACTTCAAAAAGTAGTTTTAGGCAATCTTACAAAAGTATATGGCAATGTCGGAAAGAATGGTATCTTTGATGGTTGCAGAACCAAAGACATCGACTTGGTTTTGTCAAAAGACCAGAAAGTTATGAATGGTGGCGAAATCGAAGGTAGGTATTGTTGGACTGCTGATATTATTAAAGATTATAGTGGTAGTGACGAACATAATGGAATAGTATTCCTCGATTATGACTTCAAGTCTATTACATGTGACTATCGAGTTCCATAATAAATACAGATTAATTCTTTTACTCCTAAGCTGTGCAGGAGTATAAGGTGCTCAGCAAACATTTATTCACCCACACTTCAAGGGAAACGACAAGGGTCTATATGCCACGATGATAGGTGGGCGTATAGACCCTTGCTAATTCTTACAGACTTTCTATCCAACGTTTTCCTGACTTTG
>DKCU01000107.1 GCA_002451555.1 Candidatus Segatella albertsiae | reverse complement strand
AATTCCCTCCACTTACTCGACATAATCTAAAGATATAAAAAGTATGAACTATGCTCTAATTATAGCTGGAGGTTCTGGCAACAGAATGGGACAGGACATTCCCAAGCAGTTTATGCACGTGGATAATTGTCCGATTATCATCCATACGATGATGGCTTTCCAAAAGCATCCCGATATTCAAGGCATTGCGGTCGTTTGCTTGGCTGGTTGGGAGACCGTCTTGCAGTCGTATGCCAATCAATTCAATATCACCAAGCTGAAGTGGATATTCCCTGGTGGCAATAACGGTCAGGAGTCTATTCACAATGGCATCTATGGCTTGAAGGAAGCAGGGTGTGAGGATGATGACTTGGTATTGGTGCATGATGCCGTTCGCCCATTGCTTTCGCAGGACATCATCTCCTCCAACATCGCCATCTGTCAGAAGTATGGCTATGCCATCACGGGCATCAAGTGTCGTGAGGCTATCTTGGAGAGCGAGGATGGTTTCACTTCTACCACGAGCATTCCTCGTGATGAACTCATCCGTACACAGACCCCTCAGACTTTCCGCTTGGGCAATCTCATTGCTGCCCATGAGGAAGCCAAGGCGAAAGGAATCACCAATTCTGTGGCTTCTTGTACCTTGATGGCTGAGTTGGGTGGCAGACAAATGCACATCGTGCCTGGCTCGGAGAAGAACATCAAGATTACCACCGTCGAAGACTTGGAGATATTGAAGGCTCTCATGAAGGTGCAGCCTGAGTCTTGGCTGAAATAGGTGTAGGCTTGGTTAGGACTCTGTTAGTTTTATGTTAGAACAATGTTAGCTTTATGTTAAAGCAATGTTAGTTTTATGTTAAATTCACGTTAGTATTATGTTAGAACCTTCTTCGGATATGGCTTTGCGTCCTTATCTACGAGATATATTGTCGATTTTCTCTCATGGCTTGGACTTGGGGGCTCTTGATGGCAAGTGCATCTTGGTGCTTGGCGCAACGGGTTTGATAGGCAGTTGTGTGATTGATGCGCTCATGTTGAATCCTAAGGATTATGATTACAAGGTGATTGCCGCCGGGCGCAATCGGGAGCGTGCACGACATAAGTTCGCCGCCTACTGGGAGAATCCACATTTCTCTTTCGCAGAGATAGACGTCACTCTTTCTATGTATAAGAACTTAAACGGTTTGATACTTGACGATGTATATGATGACTTGACAGGACGGGTGGATTATATCATTGATGCAGCCAGCAATGCGAGTCCTAACTTCTTCAAGCAAAAACCTGTGGAGGTGATGAAGGCCAACATCAATGGTGTGGCGAATCTCATGGAATATGGTTTGGAACATGAGATGAAACGCATGGTCTATGTCTCCTCGGGCGAAATCTATGGCGAGGGTGATGGCTCGGAGTTTACGGAGAAGAGCAGCGGCTATGTGGATTGTGCCTCAGTGCGAGCTTGCTATCCTTCGTCGAAGCGAGCAGCCGAGACGCTCTGTGTGGCATACGGCGAGGAATATGGTGCCGATGTCGTCATCGCCAGGTTGAGCCATACGTATGGTCCCGGATTCACGGAGAGTGACAACCGTGTGTATGCCCAGTTTATCCGCAATGTGCTCCAAGGCGAGGATATCGTGCTGAAGAGCAAAGGTGAGGCTTACCGCTCTTGGCTCTATGTGGTGGATGCGGCACATGCCATCTTGCGCTTGTTGCTGGATGGTGAGAAGGGGAATGCCTATAATGTGGCTCACTCGGAGTCGAATGTTTCCATCAGGCAATTAGCAGAATTGATTGCGGCGAAAGCTCATCGGAAAGTCGTCTTTGATATTCCTGCGGATGCCCTACAGGGGAATACAACTCCTATTACAAAGGCGACTTTCAATACGGACAAGTTGAAGGCCTTGGGATGGAAACCTTTGTTTGACTTGGAGCAAGGTTTGGAACATACCTTGCAGGAAGTGATAGCCAAATCTGATAAATAGGGTTGCCAAACCGATATGATGCTATTGGAAAACCTCTAAGATAAGGTTACATACGATGAAATACAAGTTGGATTTGATTAAATCTAACTTGTATTTCATGAAATCTAACTTGTATTTGGTGAAATCTAACTTGTATTTTATGGTATGCAGTAGGCTGCGTCAGGTTTGTTGATAGGGAGCAGCGGCTTATCCTCCCTATTGCTGTGGCTTATTCTCCCTATTGCAGCGTCTTGTCTTCCTTATTACCAATGTTTATTTCCCCTATACCTTATATTTGTTTTCCTTGTTTTAGTTTTTTCTTGATTTCCTCCCAAGTTTCTCTCTTCTCCATATTGAGGTAATAGCGTAGGTGCTTCTCCACCCTCTGTTCCACAGGAGGGTATTGCATATAGTCGCCGAAGAAGTGGCGGAGATAGGTGTCTGCTTGCTCAGGCAGCAGCACGGTGGTGTCCTCGAAAGGGAACTCCTTGCCCTTGCCGAGCCATTCCTTAGGGAAAATTTCCTTGTAATGGTAGGAGCCCGTGTTGACCAATACGTTCTTGGCTTTCTCGAAATCGTATTGATGGCTCATAGCGTCCATCTGCCTGATGAGCCGATGGCGCAACTGGCTGCGGAAGAAAAAGCCTAAGGTCTTGATGACGAATCGCCCCCAGGTCTTTGTGCTTCCCAATAGGGAGATGTAGTCACCAAACGTGTTATGGGTGGTGACCGCATTCAGGCGATTGATGGTCTTGGAATATTTGCGATACAAAGCCTTCGCCTTGTCGAGGTCGTCGTCGGTGCCATCGAGAGGGAAGATGTCAACATACAGACCGAGGATGCAAGGGCGTTCCTTTTCTTCTATCAAGGTGGTCTCCTTGTTGACTAACTTCGAGAAGTACAGAGGGTATGACTCATTGTTGTAGGGAGTCACGACCTCGTATTTACCGAAGTCCTCAGTCTTGGCTATTTCCAATAGACGGTCGTAGTCGGGGCGTGGCATGAGCACGTCGATGTCATCGTCCCATGGTATCATGCCATGATGGCGTGCCGCTCCGATGGCTGTTCCTGCACAACAGTAATATCTGAGGTTGTGGGTCTTGCAAATCTCGATGAATGCCTTCAATATGTCCAGGATGGTGGCGTTCCATTCCTTCTTGATGTTCTTTATATCCATACTATTTCGTGTTTATGACTGCAAAAGTAAGCAAAAAGTTTTGAACTTCAAACAAATAATGTTACTTTTGCACCTTAAAAGGCAATATCGATACATTTTTAAAAGCAATTTAATACGAGAAGATAGAAAGATGGGAGAGTCATTGAAGGAAAAAACCGCCAAGGGATTGTTTTGGGGAGCTATGAACAGTGGCTCCACACAGGTGCTTAATATCTTGTTTGGTATCTTTTTGGCTCGGTTGTTGTCGCCAGCCGATTATGGCATCATCGGCATCCTGACGATATTCACCTTGATTGCGGGCAACTTGCAGAGCAGTGGGTTCACTCAGGCTTTGGTCAATATTCCCAAGCCTACCGACAATGACTATAACTCGGTGTTCTGGTTCAATGTTTTGGTGAGTCTCACGATGTATGTGGTGCTGTTCTTCTGTGCTCCTCTGATAGCAGCGTTCTTTCATCAGCCTTGCCTTACCTCCCTGTCACGTTTCGTGTTCTTGAGTTTCTTCATCTCTTCTTTTGGCATCGCCCAGAATGGATATATGATGAAGAATATGATGAACAAGGAGATAGCCATCGTCAATTTCATGGCACTCATCACTTCCAATATCGTTGGCTTGGTATTGGCATTCAATCGGATGGCTTATTGGAGTTTGGCTTGGCAACAGGTGGTCTTTATCTCTGTCCTGAATATAGGAAGGTACTATTATACGGGATGGAGACCGAATCTCCACATCGACTTCGGACCTGTGAGAAAGATGTTCGGCTTTAGTGTCAAACTATTGGTTACCAATATCATTAATACCGTGAGCACCAATGTGCTGACCTTTGTCTTTGGTCGTTTCTATCCCATCAATGATGTGGGCAACTATTCTCAGGCATACAACTGGGACACGAAGGCCAACTCCTTTGTTGCCAATACCGTGGGGCAGATAGCCCAACCTGTGTTGGCTTCCGTTCGAGAAGACGAGGGCAGGGAGATTTTGGTGTTTCGTAAGATGCTTCGGTTTACGGCATTTCTTTCTTTTCCCCTGATGTTCGGACTGACGCTGGTGTCTCGTGAGTTCATCCTCATCACAATACATGAGAAATGGATAGCGAGTGTACCGCTGTTGCAGATACTCTGCGTGAGCGGTGCCTTCATGCCTATTTATACGCTATATCAGAACCTTGCCATCAGCAAGGGGCGATCGGACGTCTATATGTGGTGCAACTTGGGTCAGGTAGTGGGCTTGCTGGGCTTGGTCCTGTTCTGTCATCAGTATGGTATTCATACCATGGTTGTAGCCTATACCTTATTTATAATAGGTTGGCTGCTTGTATGGCAATGGATGATTTGGCGCATTGCAGGTTTAAGGTTCTTGGATGTCGCCAAGGATGTCTTCCCTTTCATGTCATGTGCCGCATTGACGATGGTGGCTACTTATTTCATCACTTGTGGCATCGAGAATATTTATTTGCTCCTGCTTGCACGTGTCTTGCTCTCGACTGTCATTTATTTCTGCGTCATGAAGTTGCTGAGGGTGAGGATCCTTGATGAGTGCCTTGCTTTTGCCAAGAAAAAGTTTAGCAAAGGCAAGTGACGTATATCCTTCTGTAACTTAGGTACAGGAGATTTGTGATTTTGATGGGGCATCCCTGTTTGATGAGCCAGATGACGAGGCGGATGATGAGGCTCTTGGGCTTGTATTTGAGCAAGTCATCTACCTTGTCGAAAGATACCTTGGCTTTTTTCGCCCAGCGATAAGCATTAACGATACCGATGTCTGTAGCGGTGCGATAGGTTTGCTCTTCACCTTGTTTCGCTAAGAAGTTGGTTAGTAGTTGGCTGGACTTGAAATATGACAATAGGTTCTTTTCCGATATGTCATGTGTGTAGGAACTGAGGTTGTCTGTTCGATAGTAATATACCACCTCGTCAAGGCAAAGCTTGTTGGTGGTAGCTTTGTCTTGTCTATTATCTTCCTTATCTTGTTTTTTATCTTCCTTATATTGTCTATTATCTTCCTGCTTGGCGTAATCAAGGAACTGCGTGTTCCAAAACAAATCTTCGGCGTAGTTGATGCCTTCTTGGAAGAAAATCTCATGTTCCATGATGAGGGAACGCTTGTAGAGTCTTCCCCAAAGACGGTTGTTGATGATGTTTTGGCAGATGAGGAGCTTTAGGTATTTCTTTCCTGTGATATGACATGGCTTTTGCAGCAAAGAAGCCTTGCCGTTGTTCCACTCTGCATATCCGCCATCTATCAAATAGACGCTTGAGTGGGTATCGCCTTCGGCCTTTCCTGCTTCGTTTGTCTTTATTTTTTCTTCGCTTGCCTTTATTTCTTTTTTCCCCTTCCTGACAAGCTTTTCCACGGCATCCACTGGCAGGAAGTCATCACTATCTACAAACATGATATAGTCGCCCTTGGCTGCTATGAGGGCAGTTTGCCTTGCTGCTCCAACCCCCTTGTTGTGGGGATGGTGGATAACGTGTGCTTGCTGTGCCCTTTCTGGATATTCGTCGATGATGGACTCCAGGATTTTGATGCTGTTATCGGGAGTGCAGTCATCGACAAAGATGTACTCGATGTTGGCATACGTCTGCTCGAACAATGAGCGGGCGCATTGTTCGATGTATTTCTCGACACCATAGATGGGGGTCAAGATACTTACACTGACAGAATCTTTGTTCTCAGGATGTTCCATCTTGTTGTATTACAGTTATATATGTTAAGCTTACAAATCCTTCTGCTTGTTTATCTGGTGAGATAATCGAATATCAAAGTGCTGTTGTAGAAGAACAGGAATATGGCGATGACGCCGAGTATGGGGCGCAAGTATCTGCCATATCTGCCGTTTCCTTGCTTGAGGATATATCCGATGGCAATAGGGATGATGAAAGCCCAATGCGCCGCCATGATATAGACTTCGTTCAGTCCGAATCCCATCACGATGTGGATGAAGAAATCGCATGCCACCCATGCGCTCACTAGCCATAGGAAGGGCGACTTCCTGCCTGTCCATAATCCAAAGGCGAGCAAGATGACCAAGATTCCCTCTATGATATAAGGTATAGGAGTCTGGTATTTGACGAAGATGGGACGATGGCTGTGAATGTCTTCCAGCAGATGCTCCTTGTGCAAAAGGATGGATTCGCCGAAGACATTCTCCACCAAAGACTGGGAGCGGGAGATGGACATATCTGCCCAGGAGAGCATGCCTTTCTTTTGTATGTTCTTGCCCGCAATTTCCTTGTCGTGTGCCTTCTTCTGTTCCATCTTGGCTCTGAAAGTACTGTCCTTGGCAGCCTTCTTTTGTACAATGCGAAGGCCTTCCAAACGGTTCGGGATGATGAACGCATGGTTTTGGTAAATGCCTGCCGCACCGATGAGAAGGGTAGGGAGGATGATGCCCAATGCCAGATATTTGGGGCGGAAGAGTCGCTTGCCGTTGGTGAAGAGGGCGGCGAGGAATGTCTTGGCTCCATTGCTGAGGGTGATGCCTGCCGTAAAGATGAACAAGATGGCTGTTTGCCACCAAGGCATGCCGATGCCCTTGGCTTGTTGCTTGCCTGCGATGTACAGTGTCATCGACAGGAAGAAGAGCGACATGCCGAAGTGGTCATCTACAAATGTGGCGAGCAATACGTAGGCAAAGGAGAAAAGAAGACCTGTGAGCAGATTGCTGTCACTTGCCTTCAACTGCATGACTTCCCTGAATATCCTACGGAAAAACAAGGTGGAGTAGAGAGCGAAGAACGTCATCAGTACTGCGACGATGATAGTGGCGCAGTTGGTGGAGGTCAGGTCCATCAGCCACCCATTGAGCAGAGATAGCGGATAGAGGAAGAAGGGAAGCAGCGGATGGCGATACTCCGTATAATACACCTTCCACTTGGAGAGGGTGAGGTAGGTGTATGGGTCGAACCCGGAGACTTGGAAATTCTTGGTGAATATCGTCCAATACCCCACGTTTCCATTCTTGCTGAAATCTGCATAGTGATAGGTCACCATCAGCACATTGAAGGCGATGATGAGCAGGAGGGCGATGATGGCGAAGAGCCTCTCTTCCTTTTTTATCTTAAAGATATTGTTCATATGGTCTGTTTATCTGTACTTGATTGCGATGCTTTTGCTTTATCGTTGCAAAAGTACTCGTTTTTTCTGAATATTCAAAATGATACGTCCTATTTTATGTCTTTTGATAAGAAAAAAGGGGTTTTGCTTGGTGTTATCTCGGAATTGGTGTATCTTTGTGGTAGCAATCTGTCGTAAGGACTGTTTCTTGGATCGGCGGACAAGTATTATTGACTAACACGGAATATGATGAAACATGCTTTTTTGATAATGGCTCATGACAGCCTCGAACTCTTGGAGGTCTTGCTCTCCATGTTGGATGATGAGCGAAATGACATCTTCCTGCATATCGACAAGAAGTCGGATATGTTGGATGGGCATCCTTTGCAAATGACCAAGGCTTGTCTTTTTGTCTTGGAAAACAGAGTGGATGTACGTTGGGGTGACCTCAGCCAAATCAAGGCGGAATATGCTTTGATGGAGGAGGCTTTGCGCCATGGTCCTTATGCCTACTATCATGTCTTGAGTGGACATGACTTGCCTATTAAGTCGCAAGACTTCATCCATCATTTCTTCGATGTGCATCAAGGTAAGGAGTTCGTGGGCATCAACCATGGCGAGGAGTTTGAGTGGGACTGCCGACGCAAGATGATGCGTTATTGGCTGTTGACTCGTTACACGAGAACAAGGTTTGGACTTTGGAACGCCATCATAAAACGACTTAACAAGTATTTGGCTGTCTTGTTGGGTACTGTAGTTCATCGCCCTAACATGGAATTTGCCAAGGGTGCCAATTGGGTGAGCATCACCCAGGACTGCGTGGAGTATGTTGTTAGTAAGAAGGATTTCGTCATGAAAAGATTCAACTATACCTTCTGCCCCGATGAGTTCTTCTTGCAGACGTTGGTGTGGAACAATCCGAAGTTGCGTAGTGCCTTGTATTCAGAGACGGACGAATATGAGGGTTGTATGCGCTTGATAGATTGGAAACGTGGCAATCCGTATGTTTGGACGATGGCAGACAAGGATGAACTGTTGCGCTCCGATAGGCTCTTCGCCCGTAAGTTTGACTTGCGAGATAGAGAAATCATTCTTTCTTTATCCCAGCATGTATCCCCATAATAGATAGCTGTTGCTCATCCAAAGGTAAGCGGTGATGACCAGCACCAATCCTCTGAATATCCAAATCGCCTTTGGCTTTTTGAGTCTGGTGGCAAGGAAGGCGATGGCAATCGGTATGGCATACATATAATGTGCCGTCATGATATATACCTCGTTGATGCCGAAGCCGAGACCTATGTGCAAGGCGAAATCGAAGAGGAAGAACATCAGGGTGAGCCAGAGAAAACGTGATCTCCAGCCAGCAATGATGCCCAAAATGAATAACAGTACGATGATTCCCTCGACCACGTAGTTGACAGGCGACTCATACTTCACGATGACAGGACGGTCTCTGAGCACATCGCCCAAAAGGTGCTGCTTGTGGAGCATGATGGCTTCTCCGAAGAAGTTTTCCACCAACGTCTGGGAGCGAGAGGTGGAGATATCCGTCCAACGGCTGAACTCTCCATTGGCGATAGGCTTTCCTGTGTTCTTGTTCCATATCTGCTTGTGGTCACGAACATACTTATCGTGTGCCTTCTTCTTGACGATTTGCTTGACGGCGATGGCAATGGAAGCGGAGTCTTTCACCTTGGCTGTGTCCCTGCATTGCTGGTAAATCTTGTCCTTGGCAGCCTTGTCTTTTTTCATCTTAGCCTCATGTCGGGCCATTTCCTTCGGCCATACATAGGTGCGGTATTCCCATCGGGCGAATCCCCAGATGAGAGCGGATGGAAGGATGACTCCCAAAAGCAGATACTTGGGAAGGAAGAATCTCTTGCCATTGGTGAAGAGGGCGGCAAGATAAGTCTTCAAGCCATTGTTGAGCGATACGCCTGCGGTGAAGGTGAAGAGCAGGATGGTTTGCCATGTGGTCAGCTTCCTTCCCTTTTTTATGCAGATACCCGTAATGTAGAGGGTACAGAGCAGAATCATCATGGATATGATGAAATGGTCGGGCACCATCGCCGATACCATGATGTATGCGAAGGAAAAATAGAAGGCAGAGAGAAGGTTGGCGTCGAATCGCTCTATGCCGATGACCTCTCTGAATATGCGATATAGAAAAATAAAAGAGTAGAAGGCGCAGAACACCAAGAGGGCTCCTACGATATATTGCACACCGTTGCACCCCATGAGCATCATCCATGCTTGGTTTACCTGATTGGGGATGTACATGAAGAAAGCCAACAAGGGATGCCGATATACATTGTACTCCGTGTCCCATTGGGAAACAGCGGCGTATGTCAAGGGGTCGAACCCTGCCACATGGAAAGTCTTGACAAATAGTTTGTGGTAGTTCTCGGATAATTGCGAGAACTGTGCGTTGTATTTGATGATGGTCAGTGCGTTGAGCAATATAGCTACAATCAGAGCTATTGCTGCCGACGTTCTTTCCTCTTTCTTGATCTTAAAAATATCGAATACCTTTTTCATGTATAAGTTCAGTTGGCTTGTTGACCAAATGTTGTGTATTGAATTCTTCACTCTTCACTCTTCACTCTTCATTCTTCACTCTTCACTTCTTCACTTCTTCAGGAAGAACCTTACGAGAAGGAAGTTGACGGGGATGCAGATGCAGAGCGTGGGAATCATCGCCAGTTGCTTGGCCAGTCCCAAACCCACGAAAAGGTTGAGGAAGAGCGTCTGCATGCTGTAGTTGACGATATGCGAGAAAGTGAATCCTGCTCCACGCTTGGCGTTGGCTTTCACCTTGAAGGTGTAGCGAGTGCTGGCGATGAAGTTGAAGATGAAACTGAGAATGTATGCCAAGGTGTTGGCGATGGTCGCCAAGGTATGGTCGCTACCTTGCAGCGATGGGATAAGTGCTGCCAGGATAGGCATGGCGGCAAGATAGATGACGTATTGCAGGACGGTGGCGATACCACCCACTATCGCAAAACGGATGACCTCGCCAAGTTTCTGACGCTTGGCGAGGTCTATCTGGTTATATTTTTCCTTGATACTCATATATATAATAATGTGTAATGAGTCTTGGATATTTATGTTTGAACATCAATGCACGATAAGATTATCCGTAGATAACCTTTCCGTTCTCGTCCTCGTAAGGCTCCATGGACTTGGAGTACTGGTTCATGGCGCGGAGACTCATACCCATAGATGAGAAACCACCATCGTGGAAGAGGTTCTGCATGGTCACCTTGCGAGTGAAGTCAGAGAACATCATCACACAGTAGTTGGCGCAATCCTCAGCCACGGCGTTTCCGAGTGGAGACATCTTGTCGGCGAAGTCCATCATGTTCTCGATGTCCTTGATACCCTTGCCTGCTGTAGTGGCGGTAGGACTCTGGGAGATGGTGTTGATGCGGACGTGCTTCTCACGACCATAGATGTAACCGAAGCTGCGGGCGATGCTTTCCAACATGCTCTTGGCGTCAGCCATATCGTTGTAACCGAAGAAGGTACGCTGTGAAGCCACGTAGGTGAGGGCTACTACAGAACCCCACTCGTTGATGGCGTCCAACTTCTTAGCTACCTGCAACATCTTGTGGAAGGAGATGGCAGAAATATCCAAAGTCTTGTTCAAGAAATTGTAATCGAGATCATCGTATGTACGGTGCTTGCGTACATTAGGACTCATGGCTACGGAGTGGAGCACGAAGTCGATCTTGCCACCGAGCTTCTCCTGAGCCTCAGTGAATACCTTTTCCAAGTCTTCAACGCTTGTCGCATCCGCTGCGATGATAGGAGCGTTGATTTGTTCAGCGAGTTTGTCGAGAGTACCCATGCGAAGGGCCATAGCTGTGTTACTGAGTGCGATGGTCGCACCTTCCTCAGCAGCCTTTACGGCTACCTTCCAAGCGATAGATTCCTCATTGAGGGCACCGAAGATGATGCCACGCTTGCCTTTTAACAAATTGTGAGTCATTGTTATCTTAATACTTTTGTTTATAAAAAATCGGCGCAAAATTACGAATTTTGTGCAATATGAGCAAATGTTTTCGCTAAAAAGTGTTGTTTTGATAGGTTATTTGGTGCTTTGCCATAGAATATTTGCTCATATTCCATGATATGTGCATAGGTTTTCTTTCTTTTGCCCATAAAAGTTTGTGGATATGAGTTTTTTTTCGTAATTTCGCAGCGATTAAAGTAATATGTCTATGGAAGAGATAAGAAAATACCCTGTAGGAATACAGACTTTCGATAAGATTAGAGAGGGTGGCTATATGTATGTCGATAAGACAAAATATATAGTGGAGTTTTTAAAGAATGGCTCTCAATATGTCTTTCTGAGTCGTCCGCGACGATTCGGCAAGTCTCTCTTTGTGTCAACTCTCCAGGCATATTATGAGGGTAGAAAAGAATTGTTCGAGGGCTTGGCTCTTGGTGAATATGAGAAAGAATGGGTAAAACATCCTGTCCTTCACTTTGACATGAGTACTGCCAAGAACTTGACTCCTAAGGAACTGGAAGGTGCATTGGGCTATATGCTTGCTGGGTATGAGCGAGTTTATGGGCGTGACGAACTTGCCGTGTCTCCTAATCAGCGCTTGCAGTCTTTGGTGAAGCGTGCCTATGAGCAGACTGGTCAAAAGGTGGTGGTATTGATAGATGAATACGATGCTCCGCTGTTGGACGTTGTGCATGAGAAAGAGAGTTTGAAACCCTTGCGTTTGGTCATGAGAAGCTTTTATAGCCCATTGAAGTATCTCGACCCTTGGCTGGAGTTTACTTTCATCACAGGTATCACCAAGTTCTCGCAGTTGAGTATCTTTAGTGAGATCAACAACTTGGACAACATCAGTATGTTCGACCAATATTCCGCCATCTGCGGTATCAGCAAGACGGAACTCTTGACGGCGATGAAAACTGATGTGGAATTGCTTGCCAAGGCCAATGGCAAGACGTTTGACGAAATGGTTCTGGAGCTGAAGGCATATTACGACGGCTACCATTTCAGTGAACATTCTGAAGACATATTCAATCCCTTTAGCCTTGTAAAAGCATTGAGAAGCAAGAAAGTGGCTGCATATTGGTTTAGTTCTGGTACTCCATCGTATATCATCAATACCTTGCGGAAGCATCATGTGGGAGTGATGGATATTGAGCAGAAGTCTGTAGGCGTGGATGACTTTGATGTTTCTCCCGAACAAATGGACTCAGCTTTGCCATTGCTTTACCAGAGTGGGTATCTCACCATCAAGAAGTATAACCCTATCTTGCAGAGCTACCAGTTGGATTATCCTAACAAGGAGGTGCGAGTAGGTATGATTAGGTCTTTGGCTCCTAACTATCTGTCTCCTATATCATTGAATAACAATAGTTTCATCTTCGACTTCTTGGAGCAACTATACGATAATAACATGGATGGGGCTTTGCAGAAAATGCAGGCATATCTCGCCAGCATCTCCAATCGCCTTGCCAACAAGAATGAGAAGGACTTCCAAACGGTCTTTTATCTCATCTTCAACTTGATGGGCGCATATATCTTGGTGGAGGAAGACAGTGCTATCGGCAGGGCTGATGCCGTGCTCCACATGCCAGACACCATCTATGTGATGGAGTTGAAGTACGACAAGACGGCAGAAGAGGCCTTGCGGCAGATAGATGACAAAGGTTACCTCATTCCTTATTCCGCAGATGGCAAACGGCTGGTGAAAGTGGGTATTAATTATGATAGCCAAAAGCGTACCATTGGTGATTGGAAGATAGAGGAAGAATGATAATTCTAAAAACAGAGTCTTCCATATACCTTAATATAGATAACTTGACAAAACCGATTTGCGCCTTGTGCTTCTTTGGGAGTATAAGGCGCAAAATCATGGCAAATTTTTAGTTTATAAAAGCGGAACCATATATATAGGAAGCAGCAAAGTTTGACCATCTTTCTTTAGGTCCTTTGTGTAAGCAAGATACCTCCTATCTATTCTGTCGGAGAATTTGATGCAGAACTCATCGAGCGACTTGTGACTGTTGTAGCCTGATGCTGTAAGCATTTGAGCTACTAGATTTTCGTAAGCATATCTGCCATTTCTCTCTTGCTTCCATTCTAACATTTTGTTGTAGATTTTTCTTTTAAAGATTCTTCTATCCATAAGTTGTTGGTTTTTAGTACAAATTTACGAAATGATTCCAAAATCCCCCAAATGTTTGTTGTGATAACTTGCCAAAACTGATTATTTTTTGCAATTCTGGCAAGTTATCCTATCTAATTTTAGTTTTTATACTTATATATTTATGGCAAAGAGGTGTGTCTTGAAGGGACATATAGCCTTAGTACAAGGCGCAAAGTCGTGACAAATAGTAAGCGAAAGCATACGATTTCTTACCAAATCTCATTCTTTTTGCCTTATAACTGCATTTTTATAACAAAATATTTGCAAATATCCGAAATTAGTTTTAATTTTGCAGCCGATTATAATAAGTTTATTAATTTTATCAAAACGAGAGAGATTATGGTAAAAAGAATCGCAATGATTATGGGGGGGGTAATTCTCAGTTGTGGAGTTGCCTTCGCTCAAACATCCGTTACTGGTAAAGTTACCTCATCTGATGACGGTGAGCCTGTGGTAGGTGCATCCGTCAAGGTAGTGGGTACTAATACCGGTACAGTTACCGACATCGACGGAAACTTCTCTTTGAATGTTCCAGCCGATGCCAAGTTGGAGATTTCATACATTGGTATGAACCAACAAACCGTCAAAGCAAGCTCTAACATGAAGATTGTTTTGACTTCTGATAGTAAATCCTTGGACGATGTTGTAGTAGTTGCTTATGGTACAGCAAAGCGTCAGTCTATTACAGGTTCTGTATCTGCCGTTGATGCCAAGGAAATAGAAAATCGTATCGCTACTTCTGTTACGGGGGCTCTTGAGGGTGCTGCTCCTGGTGTGCAGGTGAACAACTCGTATGGTGAACCTGGTGCTACTCCTAAGATTCATATCCGCGGTGTGGGAACATTGGTAAAAGACGCAGACCAACCGCTCTATGTTGTAGATGGTACTGTTTTTGAAGGTAATATTGCCGAATTGAATCCTAATGACATTGAGAGTATGTCAGTCTTAAAGGATGCGGCTTCTGCTGCCCTTTATGGAAATCGAGCAGCCAATGGTGTTGTCTTGATAACTACTAAGCGAGCAAAGTTGTCTAATAAACCGACATTTAACTTGCAGATTAATCAAGGAATTTATAATAGAGGTATTGCTGAGTATGAAAGACTTGGTGCTGACCAGTGGATGGAGCAATCATGGGCAGCCTTGAGAAATTCTTATATGTCTAATCCAAGAATGGGCATGGATGAAGCTACTGCAGGTATGTATGCTTCTAAATTATTGATTAGTTCTTATGCTAAGAGAAATATCTATGATGCAAATTCAACAGAACTCTTTGATGAAAATGGAAAAATAACAGCTAAGATTTTACCTGGTTATAACGACTTGGATTGGGAGGATGCTGTAGAACGTACGGGCTACCGCCAAGAGTATAACGTTTCTGCAGGTGTTACTGCTGATAAATATAATGTATATGCTTCTGCTGGTTATTTGAATGAGAAGGGTTATACGCTGAATTCGGGCTATGAGCGTTTTTCAGGTCGAATTAATACAAAATTTAATCCTGCTAAATGGTTTGAGACTGGATTGAATTTGAGTGGTACGGTATCAAATCGTAGTTATAATCCACAAGCGAAGGAATCATATTATGCTAACCCATTCTATGTGGCTCGTTATATGGCACCTATCTATCCATATTATATGCATAATGCAGATGGTTCTTATGCTCTTGATGAGGATGGAAATCCTCAGTATGATACCACTTCTTCTTATCTGTCTAACCGTAATATCGCTTATGAGATTCGTACAGATCAGGATAAGACTCGCCGAAATGTTTTGGATGCTCAGATTTATGGTAAGGTAAATTTGCCATACGGTTTTTCTGCTATGGTTAAGGTTAATGCCAATGGAACTACAGAAAATCGCCAAACGTATAACAATCCAAATATTGGTGATGGCGCAACTAACAATGGCCGATTGATTCAATATAACTATCAGTATGCTAGCTATACAGGTCAGGAATTGTTGACTTGGGCTCAGTCTTATGGCAAACATAGTATAGATGCCTTGCTTGGTCATGAAAATTATAGTTGGAAGAGAAAATATACATACTTGATGAATACCAATATGGCTGTTCCTGGTAACTTCACAATAAGTAATTTCCTAAATAACTCTTCTACAGAGGGTTATAACTATGATTATAAAACAGAGTCTTATTTGGGCCGTGTGCGTTATAATTATGACGAAAAGTACTTTGTGGATTTCTCTTACCGTCGTGATGGCTCTTCTAAGTTTGCCAAGAGTAATCGTTGGGGTAACTTCTTCTCATTCGGTGCTAACTGGAATGCTAAGAAGGAAAATTTCTTGAAAGATGTAGAATGGTTGAACGAATTGCGTGTCCGTGCTTCCTATGGTGAAGTTGGTAATGATGCAGGTGTAGATTTCTATGGCTATCAGGCTCTTTACTACATTAATAAGAATGCTGGTGATGCTGCTTTGATGAAATATACTTTGGCTGCTCCTAATTTGAAGTGGGAGACTACACAGACCGTTGATTTCGGTATTGAGGGTAAAGTATTCAATCGCTTGAACTTCAGTATTGGCTATTTCGACAAGCGTTCCAAGGACTTGCTCTTCCAAGTTCGTATGCCGCTATCTGCAGGCTCTTTCCCTTACGACGAGAACTTGATGAATCTTGCGCAATATCAGAATATCGGTACTATCTCTAACCGTGGTTTTGAAATAGCTTTGAGTGGGGATGTTATCCGAAAGAAGGATTGGACATGGACACTCTCTGCCGATGCTACAACATTGAAAAACAAAGTTGTAAAGTTGCCTGGTGGAAAGGATATTCTACATGGTGTGCAGAATTATTCGGAAGGGCATTCTGCCTATGAATTCTATACCTATCACTTTGTTGGTGTAGATCAAATGACAGGTGATGCTCTTTATGATTTGGATGCGACAAAGGAGGCATCTGCTAATAATAATGGCGCATTGAGAGAGATTAATGGTAAGAAATACACAACGGAGACAACTTATGCTGAGCGTAAGTGGGCTGGTACAGCTTTGCCTTCTGTATATGGTTCTTTCGGTACAAATCTTCGTTGGAAAGACTTGTCTCTTGGTATGTTGTTCACCTATAGCTTGGGTGGAAAAATCTTTGATGCTTCATATCGGAGTTTGATGAGTACAGCTTCTGCATCTTCTGCTTCGGCCTTGCATAAAGATGTGTTGAAGTCTTGGACGAAAGTACCAGAAGGTATGACTGAGACTTCTGTCAATCGTATCGATCCTAATGGTATCCCTGTAATCGATTTCTATCGTAGTACAGATAATAATGATACAAGTGACCGTTGGTTGACTAGTGCTGATTACTTGATCTTTAAGAACATCAACCTCTCTTATAATCTTCCAAAGTCATTGGTTAAGGGCTGGGGACTTGAAGGCATAACAGTAAAGGTTGGTGCGGAGAATTTGTTTACTCTTACTGCTCGTAAGGGAATGAATCCTCAGTATAGCTTCAATGGAGATTCTGATGATACCTATGTAAGTGCTCGTGTGTTTAACTTCGGACTTTCGGTATCTTTCTAATCGTTTTAACGTTAAATATAGACAGACAATTATGAAAAAATATATAAAAGGCATTGTGGGATGTGCTATGCTTCTTTCAGCAGCAACATTCACGTCTTGTAGTTCAGATTATCTAGAGACAAAGCCTACAGAGTCTGCTGAGGAGGGGGATTTCCTATCTAACGCTGACAATCAGTATAAGGCTTTGAACGGTATAGCCAAGGCAATGACCACGCAGCAGTATTATTTTGGTCAAGGTTTTGCAGGTGAAAATGGTATTTGGTGGATATATGAAAACTATCCTTGCCAAAATTTCAACTATAATGCAATGACTGGTTGGTATCCTATTTTTGACCAGCAGTTCCATAGCCGTACAACGTCTATCTATGACGCTTATGCTTGGTTCTATTATTATCAGTTGATTCAGGGCGCTAACAAGATTATTGGTTCGATAGATAAGGCAGAAGGTTCTGAGGCAGAAAAGAAATTCATCAAGGCTGCAGCTTTAACTTTTAGGGCTTATTCTTACGAGAAACTTGTTCACTATTATTGCTATCGTTGGCAAGATAGTGATAATGGTAAATCTCAAGGGTTGGTTTTGCGTCTTGATGATTCTACTGGCTCTTTGCCATATTCAACATTGGCGGAGACATATGACCAAATTTATAAGGATTGTAAAGATGCAATCACTCTCTTCTCTGGAGAAGGTGTGAAAGATATGCGTGGTACTGACATTTGGATTCCTAATATAAATGTTGCTCATGCAGTTTATGCTAGAGCTGCATTGACTAAGCAGGATTATTCTACCGCTTTGGCTCAAGCAAAATTAGCTCGTGTGGGTTATGACTTGATGAGCAATGCGGACTACAAGAAAGGATTCTGTGATCCAACCTCTGAATGGATTTTCGGTTGTTATGGTAGTAGCGATGAGAATAATTGGTATTGGTCTTTCGGTACTATGTTTGCTTGTAATGGTTATTATGCTAGCAACACAGAGTATGTAGCTTCTATTGGTCATGAACTCATTTCAAGAATTCCAAACAATGATGTTCGTAAAGGCTTGTTCTTGACTACAGATAAGTTAGGAATAGACGTAGATACTAAGGACGAGAATCAGGTGGATCAGTCTTATGGTGTTTATGGTGGTCTCGATGATAATGGAATCATTGATGAGGACATCTATAATGCTGCAGCTGCAGCGACTAAGAACTTGCAGGCTCAAGGTTTTAGCAATAGTGCGTATCTGAATGAGTATTATTGCTTAGATGCTCAGTTTAAGTTTTGGGTCAAGGATATGCCAGGTGTAGGTTATCTACCTTTGATTCGTTCTAGTGAGATGTTGCTTATTGAGGCTGAGGCTAATTATTTCTTAGGAAATATTTCTGATGCTCAAGCGAACCTAGTAGAATTGAATGCAACTTCAGGTCGTAATCCAGAATATACTTGTAACAAAACGGGTGAAGATCTATTTGCTGAAATCCGTGATTATAGAAGCTTGGAACTTTGGGGTGAAGGCTCAGAATGGAGTGATTATAAGCGTTGGAATTTACCTATAAATCGTAAGAAATTCTCAGAAGGCGGTAATACAGCTTTGTTAATGGCTGTAGAGATTAAGCCTGAGGATGGAAATAAGTGGACTTGGGAAGTTCCAAAGAATGAAACGGATTATAATGATAAGTTGACTTTGCCAACTGTTAAGTAATCTCTTGTGATTAGGAAATATTTTTAATCAACGATATAGGAATGCCATGAGTGGCATTTTCTATAAATCTCTCGGGAGAGGCTGGCTGTGAAGCTCGCCTCTCCTTTTCTTATTTATAGGTTCAAACTATCTGGATTCATTAAGAAGTCATAAATGTTCATAATCAGGATGCCTTCCTCGTTCTGGTAGGTCGGAGTGGGCGTTCCTACTATGACGATTTTCTTGAAGCTGTCTTTAATGCGCAAGAGAGAGTTGAACTCTTGTTTCATTTTGTCTTCTGTTGGCAAGGCATAGGCAGATTGTATGTAGCATCTCTTATAGCCCAAATTGCAAACGAAATCGACTTCTAGTGTACTGCGTTGCCGTTTACCGTCTTCTCCAATCGTAAAAATTGGTATTTGCCCAACATCAACAGAATAGCCTCTAAGGCGCAATTCATTGTATATTGCGTTTTCCAAGAGATGTGTAAATTCAGTCTGGCGAAAATTCAGTCTGGCGTTACGTAATCCTAAGTCTGTAAAGTAATATTTTGATGGTGTGTCAATGTATTTCTTGCCTTTGATGTCAAATCGGATGGATTTCTCGATGATAAAAGCATCTTGCATCAAGTCTAGATAGTTCTTGATGGTATCTTTTGACAGACTGCTTTGTTTGACAGATTTGAAGCTATTTTCCAACTTTGTAGGATTGGTTAGGCTGCCAATATTTGAGGCGACCAAACTGATTAGCTCTTCCAAATCGTCATCTTTTTTTATTTCATATCGTTCCTTGATGTCACGGATATAGGTATGAGTAAAAAGGTTCTTCAGGTACTCTACTTTTCGCTCAGGCTCATCCATCGTGGCCACTTGTGGAAGTCCACCATAGGTGAGATATTCATTCAGCAAATCTTCACGATTACCTTCTTTTGCAGACATAAACTCTTGAAAGCTTAAAGGCGTGATACGTATTTCGTCGCCACGTCCTCTGAACTCTGTAATTACATCTTTAGAAAGGAATTTTGCATTGCTACCTGTTACATAAACGTCTGCATTCGTGATTTTGAGATAGCTATTGAGCACATCCTCAAATTCTGACACCAACTGTACTTCATCAAGGAGAATGTAATATTGTTGAGAGTCTGTCATCCTTGAATCTATATAGTTCAACAAAACATCAGGATTTCTTAGAGCAGCATTACGGCGGTCTTCCATATCAACCTTGATAATATGCTGTTTATCTACTCCTTGTTCTAAGAGATAGTTATGAAATAAGGTAAAGAGAAGATATGATTTGCCACATCGGCGCATTCCTGTTATTACCTTTATCATGCCATTTCCCTTGCGGGCAATGATTCTGTTTAAGTGAATATTACGTTTTATCTCCATCTTATTCGATTTTTTTGTGATTTGTCACACTTTTGTCGAGTACAAAGTTAGGAATATTATATGTAATCACCAAATATTATTCGATTTTTTTGTGATAAATCACACTTTTGGCGAATACAGAGGCAAAAAAATATGATGTTGAGGAATGTCTAAAATACCTTTCACCCTTCACCTTTTGCCCTGAAATGCCGATAAACAGGGCGTTTCAGGAGGTGAAGGGTGGCTGCTTACTTTTCACCCACCTTTCACCACCCATCACCCTGTCGTTTCTTGCATACTAGGTGATTATTTGAACAAGTCTTTCATTGTTACTTGGCAATGTATATCATCAGAATATCCGCCTGAGGTTAAACCATAAGTTGTAATCATTGTAACAAGTATCGATTTTGCAATTCCTGTTTCTCTGATAAATGTAGCTTTTCTGTTCCGCAATCTCATGTCTTCTTCCTCTGTCAAAGTATAAGGAGCATTTATATATGAGTCCACTTGAAAAA
>DKCU01000076.1:7616-9416 GCA_002451555.1 Candidatus Segatella albertsiae | reverse complement strand
ACCAATTTGCCAGCCAGCAACTTGCCTGTGGTATGACTGTTGGAGCTTACGACTTGGTTTCCTAAATCGTAACTGGTCTCAGTGGCTTTCTGTATTTGGTCGTTGGTTCGCCATAATGCAGAGGTGTTCAAGTCGATACTCCATTTGCCAACCTTACCTTCATAATAGAAATCTGCCTCATGGATAGGAGCTTGCTTCGAGTCCGACTCGTCGTTGAGATAATCGACATCGCCTTGATGAACTCCATCCTCAAAGATGGAATACTTCTGGTGGACAGTGAAGTATTTGTCTTTGGAAGAGCTGTATTTATATTTCATACCAAAGGTGTGGTTCTCGTTGATTTCATAGTTGAAACCGAAATTGGCATCCAGACCTTCCATTCTGTCACTCATCCGACCTGTTGACGACTGGTGTATTTGATGATAGGCTCCATTGATATATTCTTCCAAGCCTAATTTGTCATGGAAATAACCACTGTTCCACATGGCACCGCCAAAGACATCCAATCCGCCGATACGATAGTTGAGGTTGGCTTGCTCCTGCCACTCATTCTTCATGGCGAAATCATATTTCGACTGGAAGTTGCCGCTCCATCCATATCCTTGCTTCTTGACGGTAGTGATGCGAATCACGGAATTGACCGTAGCATTGTATTGAGCACCCGGAGTAGTGACGACAGTCACGTTCTTCACATCCTTCGATGACAAAGTTTGCAACTCGGTCTTATCCGTCAGCTTTCGTCCATTGATATAAATCTCAGGTGTTCCCTTGCCAAAGACAGAGCAGTTGCCATCCTTATCTACACGTACCCTTGGTACTTGCTTCAAAAGGTCTGTCGCCATGCCTGCATCGCTCAGCACCGTGCCTTGCACTTGGGTTTGGAATCCCGAACATTGAGCAAGGCGACATTGGTGAAATCGATAGGGCGATGATGGGTATCGACGATGCGACCAATCATCTTGTTGGGTGCTTTTTGTGTACATTCCACGATGAGCACATGGTCTATTTGCGTCATCTTGATGGGATAGAAGCCTATCAGTTGCTGGATGGCATCGGGCACGCTTAGGTTTCGGATGCTCTTCGAAACCTTGAAGTCCTCCAGCTCATCATACACAAAGTTGATGGCAGATTTATTCTGTGCGGTATTCAAATCCTTCAACGCTGCAGAGAACGACACATTATTATATTGTCGGGTAATGCGCTGGGCTCTCGCTGGCTGTAGAAAGCAGATGGCGCAAAGCATTACCAATAGGGCTTGTTTCTTTTTCATCATTTTCTTCTTATCCTTTTTTCTTTTTGAGTTCATATACTATCTATACAGTTCAGGAAAGCAAAAAACTAAGAGAAGGCTAAACTTTTTACGATTTTATGTGTAAAAATACTAAATTATTTGGATTTTTCAACTATAATCTTTATCTTTGCATAAGAAAAGCTGCACTCGGCAATTTGAATGCAAGCATTCATTGCGCTCGTTTGCATTTCCTTTGCATTATGATTCATAATTGAGTGACATGAAAACAAGAGAAGATTATATGGCGATACTCCGTAAATATCGGATTTTGAAGTCAGATATTTATGGCATTATAAAAATCGGTATCTTTGGGTCTGTAGCACGAAATGAGCAGACGGAAGATAGCGATGTGGATGTTTGTGTCGAGATGAAAAAGCCAGACTTGTTTACAATGGTTCATATCAAGGATGATTTGCAAGAATTGTTTGGTAAATCTGTTGACATCGTAAGATTGAGAAAAAATATGAATCCAATGCTTTTAAGTAGAATCCAAAGAGACGGAATTTATG
>DKCU01000076.1:830-7582 GCA_002451555.1 Candidatus Segatella albertsiae | reverse complement strand
TGGAAGGGTGTCATGGGAATCCGTGACATTATAGCTCATCATTATTTCGACATTGATGAGAGTATTGTTTTTGATGTTGTTAAGAACAAACTTCCTGGTATGTTGGAAACTATCAACAAAATTATAGATGAACTATAATCGGTCAAGCAAAGAGTTGAATCTCAGTGATTCACCCTTGCTTGACCGATTAATCATATATTCATTTTATCAGAGAGTTCTGATAGAGAGCTGTCATTACAATCTACTCTTCTCTGCATTGCCTGCACCAGTACCCTTGTACTTACTATTTGTTGTATTGAAACGATAGCTTATCGTCAACTTCACAGCTTGCGAATCGCTATAATTCCACTTGTTGAGCAACATACTTGTGCCATAAGTGTACATAGAGTTGCGAGCAGTACGAAATAAATCTGTAGCTTGTAGCTGGAAAGTCCAATGGTTCAGTTTCTTGACGACTCCTATATTCATTTGCCAACTTGGTTTTAACGTCGCAATAGTGATGTCTCCATATGTGTTGCCAGAAAAGTCACAAGACAATATGTAGCCCTTTGACAAGGAGAATGAATTGTACAAACTTGCAAGTAACAAAGGGTTGGTCATTTCTAAAGTTTTACCCTCGTGCATCATCTTGAAATCTTGCCCCATCAAAGTCATGGATAGTCGCGGCGACCATATGCCAAACTTAGGACTCAAGGACAGTACTGCTGTATATTTATTCAGATGAGACCGGTTGACATTGGTAAAGATATTGAGAGGTTTACCCTCGCCTGGTTGTAAATCTATCGAGCTGACAATGGCATCGTTTACATATTGGTAACTCATACCAAAGTAAATCCAGCGATAAATCCCCGACATAGTAAAATCATGGATGATTTCTGGTTGCAATAATGGATTACCTTTCTCATAAGTGAAAGCATCGTCATACTGCATGTTGCTACTCAGTTCGTGATATGATGGACGACGAGTCTTCATCGTGTAATCTAATGTCAGCTTAGCTTTTCCTATAGGAAAAAATACGCCTATATTTGGAAACAACTTGTCATATTTCCTGCTTTGTTCGGCTATCCACACCCCTTGATCGTAATAATCAGAGAGTGTATGTTCGTATCTTAGTCCAGCATCCAATCCCATTTTTCCAATGGAAATATTGTAAGATAAGAAGCCTGCATATTTACTTTCTTTGATATGATCATCCGTAGAAGCTATGATTTGCTCTTCGTTGTCGTAAGTTTCCTTACGATTGGTAAAGATGAACTCTCCACCAGCCTCTATCGCTCCTTTCCCTATGGGATGAGAGAAAACAAGTTTGGAAGCAAACATCAAGTTGTCTGCCTTATTGATACTGTTGACTTTGCTTTCTCCCGATATGCTGCTCTTCTCTATGATGTTTTGGATAGCTTTGTCTTGGCGTGCAACCAAGTCGTTGTCGAAAGTGATACTCCATTTTCCAATCTCCCCTTTATAGTAAGTATTGAGAAAATGAGCGGGCACACATCTGCGATTCCACTTTTGGTCGTAATATATGCTCTCTTGTTCCTCGCCATTTTGAGTGATGGTTTGTGAAGTGAGCCAATTAGCCGTACTGTTTGGCAAGAAACTGGTGTTATATTTGATACCAATGGAATGATGCTCGTTGAAAGCATAGTTAAAACCTATCATGGACGAGACGGAAGCCTTGCTCTTAGGAAAAATGCCGATGTCACTATGCATCTGCCATATGTCATCATTCTTCCATATAGTTTTGTTGTCTATCTGATGTTGGTATCTCTGTGTCAAATCATAATAGAGTGAACCAAACACATCTAATCCTCCTTTTCGCCAATTTAAGTTTCCTCCTTCAGACAAAGAAAGAGAGTGTCCTTGGCGAAACATGGAAGTCCAGCCGCCGCTTAACCCATCTCCTTGCTTCTTGATGGTTTTTACCATAATGATAGCCTTGACTGTTGCGTCATATTTCGCTCCTGGATTGTTATCCAAGACTACCGAGGCTATATCTTTGGAACTAATTCTTTCCAGTTCGGTATTATCCGTAAGTTTTCTGCCATTGACATAAATAAGAGCATCGCCCTTTCCGTAAACACTGTATTTGCCATCACCGCCATATACACTTGGTACTTGTGCAAGGACATCGTTTGCGGTGCCAGCCTCGCTCAAAGGTGTGCCTTTTACTTGAGTGACCAATCCTTCATGAGTCATCTCGAAGGTTTTCCGATGTCCTTTTACCACCAGCTTTTGCAAATTCATCGTTTCCTCCTTTAAGGTGATGGTTCCAATCTTGCCTGTATCATAGGCATGATAAGCTGTATGATAACCCACGCAGCTTACCTTGACGATAGCCTTTCTTGCCTCGCAAGGTATCACAAACTGACCGTTCTCGTTCGTCACGCCACCAGTGATGAAGCTGGAGTCCCGCACATTGAGCAGGGCGACATTGGCGAAATCGACAGGGCGATGATGGGTATCTACGATGCGACCTATCATCTTGTTGGGTGCTTTCTGGGTACATTCCACGATGAGCACATGATCCATTTGCGTCATTTTGATGGGATAGAAGCCTATCAGTTGCTGGATGGCATTAGGCACGCTCTGGTTTCGAATGCTCTTCGTTACCTTGAAGTCCTCCAACTCGTCATATACAAAGTTGATGGCATATTTATTCTGTGCGGTATTCAAATCCTTCAATGCCGCAGAGAATGACACATTATTATATTGTCGGGTGATGCGCTGGGCTATTGCTGGCTGTAGGAAGCAGATAGCGCAAAGCGTCACCAACAGGGCTTTCTTCTTTTTCTCAATCATTTTCTTCTTATCCTTTCTCTTTTTGAGTTCATATACTATCTATACAGTTCAGAAAAGCAAAAAACTAAGAGAAAACTAAACTTTTTACGATTTTATGTGCAAAAATACTAAATTATTTGGAACTTTCAACAATAATTTTTATCTTTGCATAAAAATAGAACAAGAATATTATGCCAGAATTAAGTCGTTTTTTCGGAATCATCATTGCGATGTTTGGAGATGACCATAATCCGCCACATTTTCATGTTAGGTATGGAGACTATGAAGCTATCATCACCATTCAAGAGGGCATCGTTAAAGGAGAGTTACCCAAAAAGGTTCTCAAAGATGTCTTCAAATGGATGGAGTTACATCAAGGTGAATTGGAAATGAACTGGAAAAGACTTCAAGAAGGCAAGGAAATCATTAAAATCAAACCTCTTAAATAGTTGTGGATTATGACGGATGTAGATTTGATAAGAGTTGTAGATGTGGATTACATCAAAGACTACACTATGGACTTAAAGTTCAGTAATGGTGAAACCAGACGTGTTGATTTTCTCCCTTTGCTGAAAGGCAGCAAACGTGAGGAACTGAAAAATATGGATAATTTTATTCAATTCGGTCTTAACCATTGGACTCTGGAATGGTATAATGGAATTGATTTTGCGCCAGACTTTCTATACAAACAAGGAAAGAAAGTTGCGTGAGAGATTATAGGCAATCGGTCAAGTAAAGAGCAAAATCCCAATTGATTCACCCTTGCTTGACCGATTTTCATATATTCATTTTATCTGAGAGAGTTCGTCCTTTCTGTTTTAAGAAAGGATAAGCAATTACAATCTATCCAATTCTTCACTTGCGGCACTTTCCCCTTTGTAGCGTTTCTTATCCTTGAATGTATATCTTACTAATAGGCTGATGCGGCGACCATCCTTGAAGTTGGTCTTGTCGAAAATGTAGTCGGAAGCATATCGGATCTCATGCTCCTTTGTGCCCAATATATTGTTGGCACTCAATCTCACCATCCATGCATTATTGGCAAAATGCTTACTTGCACCAAGACTTAGCCATAAAGCTTGGCGAACACGATATTCTCTCATGTTGCCATCCGAATTGTAACTTATCAACAGATACGGCATCCAACGATGGCGTAAGTTAAGATAGTTGTTGAATGACATGGAGAAGTAAGGCTTGTCGTTCTTTACCTTGCTTCCATCGGCATTGTTGAGCGACAGGTAAGTGCGCATGATGTTCAAGTTGAGGTATGGTTCCCAAATACCAACATTCGTATGATAGGCAACACTGGCATTTATTGCAGAGTAATGTGGAAGATTATCTGGTTTTGATACTGCCACCAATGGGGTGGCTTGTCTTATGATATTGGTAGAGATGATATAATCATTGATTCTCTGATAGTCCACCGAAAAACGTAGTTGATGCCATTGCAAAGAATAGGAAACATCAGTGGTATATTGCGGTAATAGCCATGGATTCCCTGCTTCGATGGAATAGCGATTGAAATATTCTTCGCTGTTACGAAGCTCATAATAACTTGGGCGTTTTACCTTGGTACTCATACTCAATCCCATCTCTACATTTTTGACAGTTAAAGATAGCGAGAAGAAAGGATAAAGATGGCGTTGCGTCTTATCCACCAAAGACTCTTGTGAGATGGCATCATGATACTGCATATCAAATGCCTCATAACGCAATCCTAACTGGGCAGATAATTTGGCTATAGAAAAATCGCATCCCGCAAAAACGGCCCACTTCGTCTCTTCTGCATGAAGGCGACTTGTTGCGTTTCCTTCTCCATTCTCAAAACTCAGATAGTCTTTATTCTCGTTTACATAACTAGCATCAGTACCGACACTGAAAGCCAGCGACTTGTTCGCTTGATAATTTACTTTTATATTGCCAGCGTAGATGTTATGAGCAGTCGTGTTCTCGTTTTTTGTCTCATGTTGTGTTGTCTTGCTTCCTTGCTCATGGTTGGTTCGGTCGTCATTGGCTCTCCGGTTTACGTAATCAGCATTGAGCGCAACCTTCCATTTTCCTGTCAAAGTTCCGTTGTAAAAGACGTTGCCTATCCACTGGTCGTAGTTGGCATGAGAATGAATGTTGGAATACAAATCCTCAAATAAATCTGCATTGTATGACATCTTGCTGGTAGATGTGCCACCCCATCTGTCAGTTTCTTTTGAATAAGCTAAACTGGCACCAACCACATGATTCTTAGCCAACTCCGTACTGATACCACCATTGATAGTTTGGTTATAATAGTTGGAGTTCCATTTCGGCATATCGCTTTCCATACACCATGTATTATTACCTATGGTTGTTTGTTCAACATTGTTTTGGTCTGTCTTGTATCTGCTAATTGAATTGGCAAATGAAAAGAATGCATTAACGGCATGGCTATCATAAGTAAGTTGCAACTGCTCGGAGTCTGAGTTCCTTCGTCCTTGACTATCAAAGGCTGAAGTCCGAATGCCAAAACCTCCATCAACTTTATGTTTTAAGTTGATTTTGATAACAGCATGAGTGTCGGCATCATATTCAACACCAGGGTTGTTGATAACCTCTATAGTCGATATGTCCTTTGAGTTCAAACGACTTAGCTCACTCTTGTCTCTCATTTTGCGATTGTCAATATAAATATCCGCATTGCCTCGCCCAAACACCGTATAACTTCCATCGTTTCCAGACACGGTAGGCAACTGTGCAACAACATCATCTGCATTTCCAAAATCACTCAACGCTGACTTTTGAACATCAACAACCAGTTTGGTACCCTCTGTCTTATAAATTTTCCGATGTCCTTTTACCACCACCTTTTGCAGGTTCATCGTTTCCTCTTTCAAGGTAATCGCTCCAATCTTGCCTGTATCATAGGCATGATAAGCTGTATGATAACCCACGCAGCTCACCTTGACGATCGCTTTTCTCACTTCGCAAGGTATCACGAACTGACCGTTCTCGTTCGTCACTCCACCCGTGATGAAGCTGGAATCCCGAACATTGAGCAAGGCGACATTGGCGAAATCGATAGGGCGATGATGGGTATCGATGATGCGGCCAATCATTTTGGTTGGTGCCTTCTGTGTGCATTCCACGATGAGCACATGGTCCATTTGCGTCATCTTGATGGGATAGAAGCCTATCAGTTGTTGGATGGCATCGGGCACGCTTAGGTTTCGGATGCTCTTCGAAACCTTGAAGTCCTCCAACTCATCATACACAAAGTTGATGGCATATTTATCCTGTGCGGTATTCAAATCCTTCAATGCCGCAGAGAATGACACATTATTATATTGTCGGGTGATGCGCTGGGCAGAAAGACTCATGCTTATCGCCAACAATAACATCAAGTTAATTACAAACTTTCTCATAGCTTACTCTACCTTTAAAATTCCATTCTCTTCTGTAATCTGTATGCGCTCGAAGGCATTCAAGATTTCAAGATTCTGCTGCAAGGTCTTCTTCTTGTCCCAGTTGAAGAAAATGCGGGTATGTTGCGACGCCGCATTCTCAAACTCTGCCTTTACCTGATAAAAGGCAGCCAACTGGGAGATGACTTCGCCCAATTCGGCATTGTCGAAGACCACAGGTTTGAGATTGAGGCTGTCCGTCTTCTCGGCTGTATTTGATTGAGTGCTATCTCGCAAGGCGGTCTTTGCATCAGATGATGCTTGCTCCGTCTTGACTTGGGCGGTGTTATCGGATGATGAAGAACGGAAGATGCCAGAATGGATGGCTGCGAAAGTGATTCCTGATAGGAAAATAATGCCAATGATGGAGGCAGCTATCTTGAAGCGATTGCTGGAAGTTTTCTTGTCGTAACTTGCCATGGTATGGCTTGTGGCAAACTCCTTCCAAGCCTCTTCTACATTTACTTTCTTGGGATTGGCTTTCTGCTCTGCCATTCTTGCCATTGCCATATCATGGAAGAATTCCTTCATCTCTTCGTC
>DKCU01000076.1:0-667 GCA_002451555.1 Candidatus Segatella albertsiae | reverse complement strand
TTCTAATCCAGTCCAATGCCTGTGAGAGATGGTTGAATACCGTCACCTTGCTCACTCCCACTTCGTCTGCCACCTCTTGATAGGATTTCTCCTGGAGATAGCGCAAACGGAAGATGAACTTTCGGATAGGAGGTTCGAGGTCTTCGATGAGAAGCATGAGTTGTTCGAGACGTTCGTCGGTGTCTTCCGACAGAATGACCTCGGCATCGTTCAGCAGCAACTTCGCCACTCTTTCCTTCACGCTCTTATGAGCTATCAGGTTGAGACAACGATGGCGCACGCTTCGCATCAAGTATCCTTCCTCGCTCCCAGGCATCAGGACGACATCGTCTGCAAGAATCTTGGCGAACACATCGCTCACCACATCCTTGCTCTCGTCATCATCCGAGAGGATGCATCTGGCCAGATTGTACATCTTCTCGTAATGCCGACGGAATAACTGTTCTATGTCCTTTTCCTGTTTCATACACTATCTATACAGTTGAGTAAAGCAAAAAGCTAAGCAAAAATACAATTTTCTTTGGAAATAGGCGCATTTTCTTCTAAAAGAGAGCTGGCTTTCCGTGTGATTTAATATAATTTGGCAATAAGAACACCGAGTTTCTCAAATATAATATGTATTTTTGCCTATTAAAGTGTAAGCATATTGCGACGTGAAGTCGTACAA
>DKCU01000111.1:45849-66564 GCA_002451555.1 Candidatus Segatella albertsiae | reverse complement strand
GCTTGAGCTTGCAATATTAGGGCTTGAGCTTGCAATATTAGGGCTTGAGCTTGCAACCTTAGAGCTTGAGCTTGTTATATTAGAGCCTTCTTTTGGAAGATAATATTTAGTTCCTCGTCCATACCCATCTTGTACTAAAAGATGATTCTTGCACATATCTTTCAACAAATCTGCTATCTCTGCTTTATGAATACCAAGTACTATCCTTAGACTTTCATTAGTAACATAGCCATCTGCACCAGCTGCATTAAGAGCCAATAACCGTTCGTGCCCTATAGTAAAGACCTTAGAGCCAAAAATATGAATTAACTTTTCTTTGGTTGCATCATCCATCAATGACTCCATCATCATTGTCAGTTCTACAATATCTGGCTGAGTCAACAATCTCAACATCGGTGCTCGCCAATTTGCAAATCGCCAACCTGCTAAAATCTTATCGACACCACTTCCTGCCTTTTCTGCCGAACCAATTTGCATAAACATCTTTTGCAATGTCGTATTACGGCAAATGCTTGTACTTTCCTCATAATACTGTGCCTTGGATACCAACAACAAAGATAAACTTTTTTGTCCATATAAACAAATAATCTACCAAAAACTTTTCATCTTATTAAAATGTGCTCGATGAAAACTTTCATCTCCTCACATCTTGAATTTATCGTTACATCTAAGCTCAAATGAAAAGGGCGATTTTCATTCCTTACTATTTGCATATCTCTACACCTTTTCTTACGTCAGCAAATACTTGGGATAATTCTTTGTATTTTGGCAAGAACTTGCCATTTATATCCCTGCATTTTAGCAAATAAACTTATTTTATTTCTTTGTATTTTAGCATTTTTATGAATTAAACCTCTGATATTCAAAGAAAAATGTATAACTTTGCAATCAGTAAGCAAGGAAATAAGAAATGGAGCAGAGACAATACATCGCAAGACAATTAGACAAGGCTTTGATGGCATGGAAAAACAACCCACGCTATAAGCCCTTACTGCTACGTGGTGCAAGACAAGTAGGCAAATCCTCTTCCGTACGCCATCTTGGTGAGCAATTTGAAAATTTCGTCGAGATAAACTTCGAACGAAAGCCACAGTTCTCACAAGTTTTCCAAGGAGACTTAAGTGCCATCCATATAGTTGAGACTTTGAAATCTATAACAGGCGAAGCTATCATTCCAGGAAAGACATTACTTTTCTTGGATGAAATACAAATGTGCCAAGAGGCAATTTCTGCTCTTCGCTTCTTTTGGGAAGACTTACCAGAACTACATGTTATCGCCGCTGGCTCACTTTTGGAATTTGCATTAAACGAAATACCCACTTTTGGTGTGGGCAGAATACATTCCATGTTTATGTATCCCATGTCATTTGATGAATTTTTGGGAGCACTCGGTATGCAAAATTTATTGCATTCCAAAGAAATACCTATTTTTGGATAGCGGCCTGCTTCTGGCCATTTTAGGAATGGACTTAGGCAGCATAACTACCCTTTCAGAACAAATACTAATAGGCAATGCCACCGACTTGGTAAACAAGGCACATATCACAGAGATGGTAGCGGGATTAGAAATCATCAAGAATATGCCTCCCGACAGCATCTCTTCCCTTTATTTTTGGATGCGTAACACAAAGAGTTCGCTGGCAGAAGTTGATTACGTCATGGCAAAAAACATGAAGATACTTCCGATAGAAGTAAAAGCCGAAGTACGCGGTGGAATGAAAAGCCTTTGCTATTTTATGGAAACAAAAGGGGTCAACCATGCCATCCGCACTTCTTTAGAGAACTTTGGAAGTTTTACTAAAGACAACGGTCAGATAGATATCTATCCTCTCTACGCCCTAAGAAATTTGGTAACGAAATAACTCACAAAATAATACATAATTAAAATGCAAGCAAACCTCTTATGAAGAAATATGACTACTTGATTGTTGGCTCCGGACTCTTCGGCGCCACTTTCGCACACCTCGCCCACCTACAGGGCAAACGATGCCTGGTAATCGACAAGCGACCTCACCTCGGTGGCAACATCTACTGTGAGAACATCGAGGGCATCAACGTACATAAGTATGGCGCACACATCTTCCATACCTCCAACAAACAGGTGTGGGACTTCGTCAACTCCATCGTCGAGTTCAACCGCTATACCAACTCGCCTGTCGCCAACTACCAGGGCAAGCTCTACAACCTGCCTTTCAACATGAACACCTTCTACCAGATGTGGGGAGTGACCACACCCGAGGAAGCGCAAGCCAAGATAGACGAGCAGAAGGCGGCTTATAGTGAAGAGTTAAGAGCGAAGAACGAAGAACTGGGCTTGCCCAATGAGCCACACAACCTGGAGGAACAGGCGATGCTCCTCGTAGGCAAGGACATCTACGAGCGACTCATCAAGGGATATACCGAGAAACAGTGGGGCAGGAAATGCACCGACCTGCCGGCCTTCATCATCAAGCGACTGCCTGTGAGACTCGTCTTCGACAACAACTACTTCAACGACAAGTACCAAGGCATCCCTGTCGGGGGATACAACAAGCTCGTGGAAGGATTGCTCGAAGGCATCGACACCCAGACATCGGTCGATTTCTTCCATGACAGCATAGACTCCATCAAGAACTATCTGGAAGGAAATAGAAAAGATTCTGCCGAACCTTCAAGCGACAAAGAACTTCTAAAAGATAACTGGCGCAAGATAGCCGACAAACTTGTATTTACAGGAAAGATAGACGAGTTCTACGACTATCAGTTTGGCAAGCTCAACTACCGTACCGTCCGTTTCGAGCAAGAAATCATCGACAAGCCTAACTACCAAGGCAATGCCGTGGTCAACTACACCGAGCGTGAAGTGCCTTATACCCGCATCATCGAGCACAAGCATTTCGAGATGTTCGGTCAGGAGGTATATGACTGTCCGAAGACCGTCATCTCCAAGGAATACTCCACGGAGTGGAAGGATGGCATGGAGCCATACTATCCTGTGAACGACAAGGAGAACTCGGAGCTTTATGCCCGATACAAGGTACTGGCAGACCAAGAGAAAGACATCATCTTCGGTGGTCGCCTCGCAGAATACAAGTATTACGACATGGCACCTATCATCGAGAAGGTGCTAAACCTCTTCAAATAACCGATCAAAGCGTTAACCATAGGCGTTCGATGCCCTTGCCTACCAAGAAGGCAAGGGCAATAGCCATTTTCAACGACTATCTTTCCCTAAGCCAGTCCAGCACATACTGCTGCTTGATGCCATCATGGAACACGATTGGGTCGTTGTCCAAGGTCAATAGATACTTTGGATAATTATCCGATATGGCTTGCAGGGGAGCCAACTCTCGCTTCATCGTATCCTCGTCTCTCACACTCAGTGTCACTTGATAATAAGCCTTATGCTCACCTTGAACAACCACAAAATCTATCTCGGCATCACCTACCTTTCCTACATATATTTCTCCGCCACGACGTGCCAACTCCAAATAGACTACATTCTCCAAGACATGACCTAGATCGCCTCCCTTGGTACCGTTGATGACACTGCGAAGGCCGACATCTGCTAGATAATATTTCTGACCGGTCTTAAACAGTTGTTTCCCCTTGGCATCATATCTCTGGACAGAATAAAATATGTAACTATCCGTCAAGGCAGAGATATAGTTCTCGACCGTATGCGATGTGATTTTTCTTCCCAAAGAAGTCATCGTGTCACTGATGCGCTTGATGACAGAGAGGTTACCGATATTATCCGCCAAGAAACGAACGACGCTCTCCAACATCATGACGTCAGTTATCTTCCTGCGACTTACCACATCTTTCAGCACAATCGTATTATACAAGCCTGCAAGGTATTCACGCACCATCTCACGGTCATTTCTGATTTGCAACACATAAGGAAACGAACTCTTCTCGATATATTCACGATAAGCCGTCTCTATGCCCATGTCAGAAGGCATCGCCTGGAGATATTCATTGAATGAGAAGGGGAACAATTTGATTTCTACATATCTACCCGTAAGCAACGTCGCTATCTCCCCAGACAAGAGATAAGCATTAGAACCCGTGACATAGATATCTACATTATCTAATAAGAACAAGCTGTCTATCGCCTTTTGGAATCCATCCACCATCTGAATCTCATCGAAAAAGAGATAGTTCATTTTCCCATCACAAAGGTTCTTTTTGACATGCGAATATAAAGCCTTATAGTCGAGAAAAGGCTCATTATCCAAATCCTCGAAGTTGAGTTCCTGCACTTGATTTTCAGACACGCCTTCTGCTAGAAGCTTCTCGCGAAACATCCTCAGAAGAGATGACTTGCCACAACGACGAATGCCAGTCACAACTTTTATAATTTTCTTATCTCTCCATTTCTCTAGAAGAGACATATACTCTGTACGTTCTATCATAAGTCCATAAAAATGAATTGCGCTGCAAATATACGAAACTTTTTCGAGAAAAATGCAATGCATTGCGTTTTTCTCATAAAAGCAGTTGGAATTTGTAAAGCACTGCAAATTCTTACCACAACGACTCTACTTGGCGACACTGAGATGTGGCAGAAGTTGCCAATCTCGACTTAAGGAAGAATAAATGGATTTTTTAGTAAAGATTAAGACCTCGATGCAATGGTATCTCACAAATTATCAATACCTTTGCACGCATGAAACAGTTTATGAAAAGACTCTTTCCACAAACCTTGTGGAACAGAGATACAACTACATTATGGGGATGCACCTTCTTGCAGTTCATCCTCTTCGACATCATCTGGTGCCTACAGACCACCTTCTCCTCTTTCTCCATTTTGGAGGTATATGTCAACTCAGCATTGATGTCGCTCCTATTCATCCTCCCCTTCATGCTCACCGGCAAGAAGTGGGTGCAGTATCTCGTGCTCTTCATTCTAGACGGATTGCTCATCAGCAATCTGATGTACAGCCGCACCTACAACTCGGCGATACCGCTGGAGAGCTATCTCCTGGCTGGTAACCTGAGCGACTTCACGGCAAGCGTGGTCGATTCCATGCGACTCATCGACATCTTGCTTCCTCTCTCCACCCTCACGAGCATCATCTTGCTCTATAAGAGGGGACATCATACCCATGCTTTCAAGAGCACACCCAAGCCACAAGGCTATAACCCATCGCCCAAGGCCATGGGTTCTTATGGCTTACGCCTCAAGCAGTATGCTTGCACCCTCTTGGTCATGCTTCTCATCTCCGCTATCCAAGTGATGGCACGAGGAGGATGGCAGAACGCCTTCACCCGTTTGCAAAACGCCAATTACTATACTTGCGCCGTGCCGATGTACACCATCTTCGGCAACTTGGCTCATGAGGCGACGCAACAAGATGCGCCTTTCACCTCACAAATGCAAGCAGAAATCGACCGATGGGAGAAGGAACAGCCCCAATATGTTCCACTTTCCGACAGTCTCAACACCCATAGCCTTATCATGAATGGTCCCGATTCCACAGGCATCGCCAAGAAGAAGACTCTCATCGTCATCTTCTGCGAGTCACTCGAAAGTTGGGTCATCAACCGCAAGGTGGAAGGCAAGGAAATCACTCCGAACCTCAACCGATACATCGCCGACCGCCACACGCTCTATGCCCCTCATGTACTCACCCAGGTCAAGGGCGGAAGAAGCATCGACGGACAACTCTTGGTCAACGCAGGCATCCTACCCTTGATGAACGGATGCTATGCCATGCTATTCCCCGAGACCCGATACCCTTCGCTGGCTTGGGCGATGAAGGACGAGCACAAGAACACCAAGTCTTACCTGATGACGGTGGATAAGCCTGTGACTTGGAACCAAGGCATCGTGGCTCGCGACTTCGGCATCGACTCCCTCTTCTGCAACGACTCTTGGATAAACGACGAAAAGGTGGGAACCAGGAAGAAACTCGGCGATGTCTCCTTCATGAAGCAAATCGTGAAACGGCTGAAGAGTAGCGACATACTAGCCAAAGGACAAAGCACTTTCCTACAGATTGTCACTTACTCGGGACACAACCCATTTGTATTGCCCGACAACCTGAAGCGCATCCACTTCAAGGGCGACTACCCCGAGAAGATGCGCGACTACATGACGATGGCCAACTATACCGACCATGGGCTGGGCATCCTCCTCGACTACCTCAAGTCGCGTCCCGACTACAAGGACATGATGATTGTGATGATAGGCGACCACGAGGGACTTGCCGCCGACCGCAAACCCATCTGCTCCTCGCCTGCTGCCAAGGGCATCGTGAGCGACAAACAGTTCACACCTTTCATCGTGGTCAATGCTCCTGTGGGCGGTATATATAATAAGGTGTTGGGGCAGATAGACCAATATCCTACCATCCTCAACCTGATGCGCCTTGACCATTACCCATGGAAAGGCATGGGACAGAGCATCCTCGACCCTCGCAAGTATCCTGCCGCCGTGGGTTCCGACCACATGAACGTGGAGACCACAGGCAAAGTACCCGAGAAGGAAATCAAGCGACTGACGGAAGCTCACCGCATCGCCGACTTGCTCATCAAATACGATAAAATCATCAAGAAATAATAGAGACAACTAAGAATATAGCCTACCAAGCTATATGATTGCAAACTATAAACAAGCAGTATGAACGTTAATTACAAGAAAGCCCTCTGGCTCATTACGATATTAAGTATCGTGATGCTGATACCTTTCCTCGGACTCACCGACTTCAACACCAAGGGCGAACCTCGCGAGGCTGTGGTGGCCTACACCATGCTGGAGCACGGCAACTGGATATTGCCTATCAACAATGGAGGCGACATCCCTTACAAACCACCTTTCTTCCATTGGTGCATCGCCTTCTTCTCGCTTTTCATCGGACACGTGAATGAGTTTACCTCCCGCCTGCCTTCAGCCATCTCCCTGGTATTGATGACCATCGGTGGCTTCGTGTTCTTCGCCAAGCGCAAGGACACACAGACCAGTCTCATCGCCGCCCTCCTCACGCTCACCGCCTTCGAGGTGCATCGCGCAGGTATGAACTGCCGTGTAGATATGGTGAACACCGCCTTCATGGTGGGAGCGATGTATCTGCTCTACCATTGGTGGGAGAAAGGCAAGAAGCAGTTGCCTTGGCTCGCCATCCTCTGCATGAGCGGTGCCACATTGACCAAGGGACCTGTGGGCATCATCCTGCCTTGTTTCGTGATGGGAGTGTTCATGCTCACCCAGCGAGAGAATCTCTGGGGCATCATCTGGCGACTCGGCTTGACCGCCGTTCTCTCGCTCCTCATTCCTTTCTGCTGGTATTATGCCGCCTACCAACAGGGAGGCGACGCATTCCTCCAACTCGTCAAGGAAGAGAACATCGACCGATTCATGGGCAAGATGTCTTACGAGTCGCATGAGAACCCGGCTTGGTATAATCTCCTTACGCTTGTCACGGGGTGGTTGCCTTACACCTTATTATTATTGTTCTCGCTCTTCATCCTGCCCTGGAAGAAATTCTCGAAGTCCCACTTCATGGAGAATATGAAGAAAGCAAGTCCACTACAGGTATTCACCTGGCTCGCCTTCCTGCTCGTGCTCTTCTTCTATTGCATCCCGAAGAGCAAGCGCAGCGTCTATCTGTTGCCTTGCTATCCGTTCATGGCTTATCTCATCGCCGAATACATCGTGTGGATGATGAAGGAGAAAGTGGGAGCACTGAAAGCGTACGCCTGGACGATAGCCGTACTCGCCATCGTCCTCATCGTGGCTGTTGTCGTGGTGAGCCTGGGGATGATACCTGACACTATCTTCCATGGCAAACATGCCGCCGACAACATCACCATGCTCCATGCCTTGGAAGCAACTCCACAGGGATTTTGGCTCGGCGGACTGGAGATTGCCTTCGTGGTATTGATGCTCTTCAGCATCTATCACACCGTGAAGGCTTTGAGCAAGAAGGAAATCAACAACATCTTGGGTGGTACACTTGCCACCATCGTCAGCCTTTTCCTTCTGCTCGACTCAAGCCTGCAACCTGCCGTACTCAACACCAAGGCAGACAAGCACTGGGCACCCATGATAGAGAAGAAGTTTGACACTAACAAACTTTATTCCTATGTGAGTATCAAGGACTTGCACTTCTTCAGCCTCAACTTCTACCTGGGCGACAAGATACAGCAGTTCGACAAGACCTTGCCGCAAGACGGCGTAGTCATGGTACCCGAGGACAATCTCCAAGACTTCATGGAGAAGTTTGGCAAGGGCTATACCTACCAGAAGGTTTGGGAGCTACCGAGAACCGTGGAGATTCGCTGCCCCGTCGGGTTCTACAGATTCGTGAGAACGGAAGCCAACCTGGCACTCAAATAAAAAAGATAAGAGTTATAGAATACTTATTATGAGAATTAGAATGCTATTATAAAAGCAATAGAATAGGGTTACATAAGCTCATGAAGCCTATTGCATAACCGCAAGAAGCCTATTATAAAACCCGAAGAAGCCTATTGCATACCATTGCGCCTAAGTTAGATTTCCAGAAATATAACTTGTATTTCATGAAATCTAACTTAGATTTAACCAAATATAAGTTAGGCGCAATGGTATGCAATAGGCTTCTTCGGGTTTATCACCCTAGCGAATGTCCTTTGTTACCCAAGAGCACAAGGTTTGTTACCCTAGTGTATCAAGTTATGTATATAGATACATCCAGCAGCAAAATACTTTGATTCAGAGAAACATCACACTTTCTCCTCCACGAAGTAACGAGGGCGACGTTTCACCTCGGTATATATCTTGCCGATATAGATGCCCGTGATGCCCACGCCCGTGGTAATGATTCCACCGATGAACCAAAGGGAGACGAGCATGGAAGTCCATCCCTGTATGGTCTTGCCTTGGAAATGCTCGACCATCGCATAGATAATCATGATGATGGCAACCAAGGTCATCGTAAGTCCGATGAAGGTGATGAAACGAAGAGGAGCCACCGAGAAAGAAGTGATGCCGTCGATGCTGAAACTGAGCATCTTGGTCAGTGGATATTTCGATTCGCCTGCCTCACGAGCCTTCCTGTCATAATAGACGAAGCCTTCACGGAAGCCCAACTGGCGCACGATGGCACGGAGGAAGAGATTGCGCTCAGGATATTGCATCAAAGCCTTCAAGGTGCGATTGGTCATCATGCGGAAGTCGGCATGGTTATACACCGTATCCTTATCCACGCTCTGCATCAACTTATAGAAAGCCTGGGCGGTGAATCGCTTGAAGAAGGTATCGGTCTTGCGTTCCTTGCGCACACCGTAGATGATGTCCTTGCCTTCCTGCACCAGTTTCACCATGTCGATGATGACATTCTCATCATCCTGCAAGTCGGCGTCGATGCTTACCATGGCATCGCAATGATCGACCGAAGCCTCCATACCTGCCCATAGGGCATTCTGATGCCCACGGTTATGCGAGAGTTTGATGCCATGCACATAAGGATGCTTACTGGCGGCATCCCTGATGAGCTGCCACGTCGTGTCGCGACTGCCATCGTCCACCAACAGCAAGGCGGCATCGGCATCCGTCTCTTTCTTGATTCTCCCTATCAACTCGCCCAAGACCTCCAAGGTCTTGGGCAACACCTCCTGCTCATTATAGCAAGGGATTACGATATTTATCTTCATATTATTACCACTTATCTATCAATTCACTTACCGAAACATTATATAAATGCTTATTCTTGCAGATGGTATTCTGAACCATTTCAAGCCAATAAGACTTCAATAAATATCCCGGGCACTTTAATGTCCAAAATTCATCTATATCCTCTAGGAGTTCCTTGTCAGGATTTGCGAACAAAGAGTTGATTTCCTCACGACACTGATAAAGCCGAAGAAATATCTTCGAAACACTCTTTTCAAATGTCTTGTAGCCAATACGATTTACTTGTCCCCCAGAAGAAAATATATCTCTCATATTAGTACATATCAGTCCATTGCGACTACACAACCACAAAGCAGCTCGCTTATATTTGATTGATGGCGAAGCACTAAACACCTCAGGGAAAAGCACAAACATCCTTGCCCTAATCTTGATTCTCTCCTCTTCCGTTTTGTCGTTTAAAAAGCTTATAGTCATTGGCATAGAGTAATCGCCATCTTCGCTTGTCAACCGCCAAGCCATTTCTACACCAGTATTTTCGGCAGTTTGTTTGAATCTATGATAGATTGCGTTCTTCTCCTCTTCATCTTTTGTTCTAAAGCTATCATAATCTATTCCCATCTTTTGGAATATCGTCTCTTTGCGCTTTTCCTGTATCTCCATGTCAATGCGATAGCGAGGCTGATGCGTGATACCAAAATCTTCCAAACAATCTTCATATGGCTTACAACGAAACTCAGCATATTCACCTCCTAATTTCGCAAATAGCATAAAGATACTCTCCACATCTTTGATTCTTGTAGATTCCACAATACTACCACCCAAAGATTTCCACGTATTTTTCTGCGTAGTTTTAACCTCTACCCCATAAAAATGTTCCGCTTGAATATCAGGAAACTTTGCACCAGATACCAAATTGATTTCTTCAGGACGAAAAGGAGTCGAAGGAGCTATCTCTCTAAGTGCGGTGAGAGCTATGGGTTCCATCTTCGTACCAACGCAATCCTTATAAAGATTAGGGTCACACTTCGCTTTATCATTAAGATTTCTTTCTGCCATTTTCATAAACTCAGCAAAAGCCTCATTGGCTTTACTGATGTCTCTCTTGCGAATAGCAATAATGTTTTCTGCAATTCTATCCATATTCGTAATTATTAGTTATCAATCTTAAAATATCTATCCCACACTTCTTGTATGCGCATGGCAATATTAAAAGCTAAGACAGGAGGCACCGCATTACCTATTACCTTATACGCCCCTGAAGAACTCAGCCTGAATCCTCTTCCGTTAACGTTCTTCATCACAAAACGATAATCAGGCGGAAAAGTCTGAATCAAAGCACATTCCCTCGGAGTTAAACGTCTTTCTTGCAGCCCTGCATTCAATTCTTCATAATGCTTTCCACCATGTTCTAATGAAAGTCGTCTAAACTCGATATTGCCATGATGCTCTGACCGAATTGTAGGACCGAGATTGTCTAGTTTTATTTCCGTTTGTCCTTGACCTGTCGCCAAGAATTTAGCTTTGGAGTATAATTGCTGTGAGGCATCTATAGTCTCATTCGGCTCTTTCAAGCCATCCAATACATCTTGAGTTGTAACTATCCCAAGAAGTTTACTATCTTTTATCGTTGCAGCATGTGTAGGATGTGGATATGGATTGTATGCATCCGGTATTGTCTCTGAAGTCAGTGCTTGCAAAGCCACAGGGCGCAAGGCATTCTTTCTAATTCCAATGAATATCACACGCTCACGGCTCTCTGGTACTCCATAGTTGCCAGCATGCAAAACTTGTGGAGGCAATACGATATAGCCATTCCCATCTGCACTTGCAAAGTCTTTCTGTATAATGTTTTTTACATCACCTAGGTTCACCAAGCCTTTCACATTTTCCGCTACAAAGATCTTTGGCTTCACAATGTCGATGACTTGTTTCATCCAATAGTACAACTTACCACGAGTCTCCTCTGATGGTTCATCTCCTTCACGTTTCTTGCCATAGTCATCTTTATCTGAATTAAAGCCTTTACGTTTTCCTGCCACACTGAAATCTTGACATGGAAAACCACCTGTAACAACATCTATATCTTTAGGAAATATGTCAGCACCTTGCCTATGCATTTTCACCAAATCAACAATACTCATATTATGATACATTTCGGCTGTATATCCAAAGCGAGACATATAGGTAGTCCAAGCCACCTCAGCTTCTTTCAGAATATCATTGGCAAAGACGGTCTTAAACTTCGTCTTTTTCAACATCACCCAATTTTGGTTGATAACGTGGTCTATATATTTACTGTCTTGCGGAAAGGACTTTCGATTGGCTATGAAGCTACCCTCAAACCCCAAGTCCATACCACCACACCCCGAGAACAATGACAGGACACGCAATTTCCCTTCCATATCACGAGCCTCATCATGATATACTATTGGAATTTGCGTCTCTTGCAACATATCCGACTGTACGGACGGTAATATGTATGGTTTTACAACACTATGTTTATCTATATTCTTCACCATAAAGTTTCTTTCCATCGGGGGCAAAGTTAATAAAATATATTGAACTGACCAAAGTTTCACAATACTTTCTTTTAGAACTTCCATTTCACCTGCACCTCCAGGTCAGTCTGCGAGGAGCCATCTATCTGCTGATAACCAGAAGATATATGGTTACGGTCAAAGTAATCGGTCGTGGAGCATTTGCAGACAACGAGCAGATGCTTGCCCATCTCCGCCCTGGCAAGCAAGGCATAACGGATGCCATGTCCGAAATAACTGCCGAAGCTCATCGTATAGAGTAGATTCGGCTCATAGGCATAGACCCTGCTATCGTAATCCGTGGTATAGAAATAGCCGAAGACCGAGTTCAGCCTCAGCCATCCGAACTTCCAAGACAAGTTCTCGCTCAACATATAGCCACGGCTTGCCTCCAACGAGGTGGCATCCACTTGCGTCTTGCTACTCCACGCCTTCTTCACAATTCCAAGAGAAAAGCGTGCCCTTTGGGTAGCCACCTGATACTTGTTCTTATACTGATAGCGAGCACCAAGAGATACAGACGAAGAAGGTTGCCAAACCACACTTGCCAGCCAATCCATCGCATACGTACTCTCTGTCATCCGATATTTCGGCCAAGCGAAGTAAGCGACATCCCCATAAGCCTCAACCACCCATTTGGAAGAGGGCGACCAGCGCATACCTACATAGCAACCACTCTCATCCTGCACGTCGCTCCCAGCACAGAAACTATTGCTATAAAGGGCATAGTAGCGATATGGATAGAAACGATAAAGTGCCAGGAGAGAAAAGTGCTCAGAGAAGAGATAACTCGCAGAATTGATGGTTGCCACGACTCCACAATCGCCCATTGCCGCCTCGCCTTGCAAGGTCAGCCGATGGGAGATATACCCATAGTCGATGCTGGCATTCCAAAAGTCCTTGCCTTCGGGAGCGTATCGCTTGTAGAGTTGCGACTTGTTGGGATGCAGGGGCATGGAATAGCCATAACAAATACCTGTAGCCCCAAGATGCCATCCGTTTGAAGCGAAATGCACATTGGCACCCACCAAGAATGCAGAGGCAGCCTTTTGTTTTTCGATTTCCTTCTCCGTGCGGTGCAATCCTGTCTCTATGATGGTCGATATGGAGTCGTTCTTCACCGTAGCATCTATCTTACGATAAGAAAGAAACGCACTGCAATCAAGTCCTTTGGTGATATTTACAGTCGCCGCTCCACCCTGCAAATAATTGGCGGCATAGCGTGAGGAATGTACACGGATGGAAGTACCCATCCTACCGAAAGAAGAAAGCATGGAGAGTTTTCCGAAGCCAAAGTCATTGTTCAGCATCAATCCCATGCCCGTTCGTAAGCGATATTTCCCTATCGTCAGATTCTTCAACCGCCCCCACTTGCGTATCTGGAGATAGTAAGAATAGAAGTCGTAACCCAGGTTGTTCTTGCCACCGAAGAAAGGTTCACCAGCATCTTGCGAAGCCACTACACCTGCTTTCACATAGTCGCCATACTTGAACTGATAGCGCAACCAATGCCTGTAAGGATAGCCCATATACCCCTCCTTATCGCCCTTTCGCTCATAAAAAGGAACTTTCACTGCCCCCACCAATTCATGCTTGCCATACTTGGCTATCTGTCCTAACGTAGGGAAGGTTTGTTTCTTTACCTCGCCCACATAGACGAAGCAACCGAGCAATTGACGTTGATACCAGTCGATGCTCTCTATCATCGCCAATTCACCCATGCTCTTCATCGCCCCATACTGGTAGATATAGGCTTGGATGTCCTCTATCTGCCTGGCAGAAAGAAAGGGAAACTGATTCAGGTCTTCCCTTGAGGCAGTGTTGAGGTTGATGGGATGCTCGGCATAATCTTCCAACAAAGTCGCATAGTCTTCCCAGTTGACTTGCTCATACTCCTCCTGCTCGCTGAGTTGTTCGAGATACTGCTGCCAAGGGCGACTTATCTCCTTTCTTTCCTTTTCTTGCAAGAAAGAGGTTTCGGCTTCTTGTGCATTCTCTTGTCGAAACACATCTGTTTTCTCTTGCGCATAACTCACCTGAATGCAACTTACCATAAGCCACACTCCCACGACATTCCTATAAAAACCTTTTGCTTTCATTGGCTTTCACATATAAATTGGTTCTACATTCTCAAACAAATATCATAGATAGAAGATGATGTGGGAATCCTCATACTATCCTACGGCTGCAAAGATACGACAAAATATCGAAACCAAGAAACTTTTCTGCCATTTTCTTCACGCCATTCCATTATTATATAGCAGTTTTTATTACTTACGGTTGACGACAACCGTAATAGTTCTATCAGAAGGCTTGGCATCCACTCCTTCCAAGATTATCGGGAAAGAGAAGTCGGGCTTCATCATCGGCGGAATCTTATCCACCAACAAAGTCACGACCAAGTCAGCCTCATCGCCTGGCTTTATCGTCTCAGGCTCCGTCTTCACCTGAGCATACTGCGGAAGCACCAAACTGCTGATACGCAAAGGTTTCTTGCCACTATTGCCACAAAGGATTCTCGCCTCGGGCTTCATACCAACCTCTACCTCCGTAAAAGTCACCTTGCATTGTTTCAGTCGCAAGTCGCCCATCTTATACTTGAAGCGATACCACACATCGGCACTTGGCAATACCATTCCTCTCAACCCAATCTTCATCACAGGATTGTTGCCCATTTCCTTCAGATAGACGAAAGCACGAGTATCAATCGTACCCGGATAGCCATTCGGTGTGAAAGTGATTTCTATCCGACAGCTATCCCCCGGCTGTAAAATCATCTGGCTGACGCTCGACTTGGTACAGCCGCAAGTTGTCTGGATGCGAGTGATCTCCTGCACCCTCCCACTCACGTTTCTTCCTACAAAGGCATAGGTGCGAGGTGCATCATCCTCGGTCATTGTGTCAGCATCTATCACCTGCCGGTCAAAACGCAGCAAGGGCTCTTGCGCCACACCTCGCATCACGCCTATGAAGCATAAAGCAAATATTGCCGTCAAGATTATAAAACTACGTTTCATACTTCTACTCTCTTCCAATCAACAAGTCCCTTACCCATCTCATCCAATTCAACTGCAAGAGCTATAACCTCACGTTTATCTGCCTCAAAAGGAGCAGTATATCTCTTAGTTTGAATTTGCTTTTCTGCCGCAGTTGCTCCTCCACGGCTCATATCAAGCCGTATAACAGGATATTGCGTCCATTCCTTTTCCAAATCCATGATTTTTAAGCCTTCGAAGAGTTCTCTTCTTCCCTCTAAATAAGCTTGCAAAGTATCGACAAGCACAGACTTGCCGAATCGACAGGGGCGACTCAAGTAATTATACTTCTTCCGCTTATTGACAAGTGTCCAGATGATATCCGTCTTGTCAACGTAGAGGTATCCATTCTTTCTGATTTCAGAGAAAGACTGAATGCCAACAGGCAATATTCTATTGTTGTTATCTGTCATGATTGATTTGCATTAACTTAATGTGGTGGCAAAGATACAACTTTATTTCTAAAAAGCACCATAAAATTGCAACATTCTTCCCTTGCATGCTTTCACTTTATAAGAATCAACCATTAGGTTGATAAGAACCTGTCTCTTTTCTTGCATATTTCAGAATATTTTGTTACCTTTGTCGCCAATAAAGCGAAGGAATGCCACGACAAGGTCTTTCTTTGCTTACATTTAGTAACATAAAATTTTAATTAAAACACAACGAGTATGAGAAAAACTTTACTCTTCGCTGCTGCTTTGTGCCTCGCTTCATCTGCCATGGCGCAAACATACGGCAGTCCACTTTCCGCCCAAACAGGTGAGAACACCTACGACGCAACAGCTGCAGGTACTATCTATTGGACTTTTACTGCCGACAATGACTACATCGCCACTATCGGTCAGTATGAAGAAAGCCCTGTTCCTAACGTTGCCATCAAGGGTGGCATTAGACCCACCCAAATTGATGGCGTAACTAAGTCTGATTACACCACCAAGGTTTTTGCTCTTGAAAAGGGAAAGACTTACTACTTCATGCTGAACGCAGAAGCAAAAGGCAAGGCTGGCTTCACCCTCCAGCTTGACAAGACAGAGAACTTAGGTGTCGGTCTTTCTGATGAGAATCCTTTGGAAATCAAGTTGGGAGAGACACAGGTGTTCGGTAATCCTCACTACGAGAACGGCAACTGGGATAATACCAATGTATATTCCACCTACAAAGCAGAGAAGGATGGGCAATTGCAAATCAAGACAGAACAGTATGTTAGTTCTGCAACCGTTAATGGCACTACAGTTTCCGTAGAAACTGTAAATGGCATGAAGGTATTCAAAATCAACACCAAGGCTGGTGAGACCTATGCCATCAACTTCAACCTCAGTATTCCTTTCTTCGTGGCTACATCCGAAGTAGTTGAAGTAAAGGAAGGCAGCATTGACATGCCATTCGCCTTGAAGGATGGTGAGAACACCGTACCAGCCGAAGCAGGCAAGTACTTCTTCACTTACCAGCCAGAGCATACAGGTTATCTCAACATATCAAGCAACTCAGCGCTTGCTGATGGTCAGGTAGCCATCTATAGAAACAAGCTCAATGCAGCAGCAGGAACCTACGCACAGGGTAAGTCTGAAGTAGGTAGCTATAATGTACGCGCAGAAGCTGCTTCAAAAGCTTACACCTATTATATAGTAGTAGATAAGAAGACGGCAACCGACAAGGCTGACACCTTTAACTTCCAGATGGAAAACTACAAGGCAGGCGAGAATCCTGACAACCCAATCCCTGTAGAGATTAGCGATGCTACCCCTACCCCTGAAATTACCGTTGCTGACAAGGGCACCTATTATTATAGCATCATCGTACCAGCCAACACCAGCAAGTTCTTGGTTGTAGAGTCTGCCTCTGACTTAAGCGATGGTTCAGCCGTATCACTGAACATCGGTACTGGCACATGGGGCGCTACCAAGATGGAGAATAAGATTCTGAAGAAAGATGTTACCGCCACAGTAGATAAGACTTATCTCTTGACCGTAACATCCAACGAGGCAAATCCTCTCAAGCTCACTTTCTCATACGCAGACATCGAGAAGGGTTCGTTGGCAGGAAATCCTAAGGAAGCTGTTACTGGCGAGAACACTATCGACTTCGACAACGCTGAGTATTACACTTACAAAGCAACAAAGGATGGCAAGCTTGCTATCACTGTAAGCGAGGGTGTCACTGTTGCTTTCACAGACCCTACAGCAGACATCAAGACTGATACTTACCACAAGGGCAACGTATTCTTTGCAGAAGCAAAAGCAGGCAAGACCTACAACATCGCTATCACTGGTGTCAAGAAGGACGATACCTTCCAGCTTGCAGAAACTACATTTGATGCAGGCGAGGTTCGTTCTTCCGCCATCAAGATGACTGAGGACACCTATACTTTGGGTGAGGACACAGGCAACCTTTGGTTGGAATATGATGTAAAGCAGGATGGTGTCGTCGATTTATCTTGCGACGTTCCTTTCGATTACGAATATTCTCTCGGTGTAGCCAAGAACAGCAATGATGCAGTAAGCAGTATGGTCAACTCTGACTATCAATACGAAAAGTCATACCAAGGTGTATTCCCTGTTGCTGCTGGCGACAAGCTTTATATCCAAGTCAACATGGCTGGAGACGTAAAGGACAAGACCTTGACACTCATCAACCGTGACTCCAAGCCAGGTGAGACCATCACCAACCCTTTGGTTATCAAGAAGGGCGAGACCGTTGACTTAACTGTCGCAGGTAGCACCAAGCCTTTGTGGATCAAACCTCAAATGACCGATGGTGAGAACAAGTTCATCGTATATGGCGGTAGCTGTGTACCTGTATGCAATTGCGAAGATTCTGGCGATGGCATCAATTACGATGGCAATCCTGTAAACTGGGGTGAGGATGTGACTATGCCTGATGGTTCTTACGGCTCTGTACTCCCTATCTACGATTACGTCATGATTAGCTCTGTCGAAGGCGAAGCCAAGTTGCTTTTCGTGGATGAAGCTGCAAGTGGCATCACCAACGTGGAGGTAGCTTCTGACACCAAGCCTTCTATCTACACCATCGATGGTAGAAAGATTGACCAGATTTCTGGCAGTGGCGTCTATGTCATCAAGTCTAATGGTACTACCAAGAAAGTTGTTATCAAGAAGTAATTGCTTCATCATATAACAACTTATCACATAATAAAAAAAGAGTTCTGCCTTTGACGGCAGAACTCTTTTTTTATTATTATTCTTACTCTACTTCTCAGGAAGTAGAATATTGATTATTCCTCCATGTCGCTCGCTTCCTTCAAGATTTCAGAAGGAACCTCGCTCACTCGCTGATAGCGACAAACGTCACTGGCATCGTCCTTGACGGTCCAAACCATTGTGCCTGTGCTCTGATAGAGTTGAGACACGATATAGGATTGGTTCCAATCACCAACGCCATTGTCGTAGGCTCCGCTGATGACATAGCCCAAATAAGGGTCTTGTTTGATGCTAAAATAACCTGTAGTATGATGAGCATACATACTGTTCAAGTTGTCGTACATCTCCATCGTGTTGTCACGGCGATGGAAAACAACATAGCAATATGTTCCCTCTGGCATTGGCTGACCATTGTTCCACTCCGTCATCTGCCATACTCCATCCAGGTTGGCTGGAGTAACAGGAAGCGACTGCTCTTGCGGCTCATCGTCATCACTGCTGCAAGATACAAAACCTGTAGTGAGAAGCAACGCTGCCAACAGGGTAAAGAGCTTGATTATATGTTTCATATTTTCTGTTCTTTTGTTCATATATGTTGATAACTACATCCAATATGTGTATAACTACATCCAACCCTTGTCGCTTGCATTCTTGCGAACAGTGATGGTAGCTGTCTGTTGTGTACCATCGGCTGCTTTCACCGTCAAGACAGTGCTACCCGTAGCAAGAGCTTTCACTATCAAGGTTGTTCCTTCTACTGACACAGAAGCTACGTTGGCATCAGCCACACTGCAGGTGTAAGTCTGGTTGCCGCCCTCGAAGTAGTTGGCAAGGTTCAAGCTTGTGGTCTTGTCCAATGCCACATAGAGGTTAGGCAACTTCATGTCGGAGCTATACTCCTTACCCTTGACGTTGTCCAGGAGCTTGGCTGCGTCTATCAAGCCAGTACCCATCTTGCCGATATACTTGGAGAGCTCGACTACCTGAGGAGAAGCACCTACCGTAGTATGGTTATAATAGAAAGTCTTGGTAGCCCCATTGCCATAGTGCCCATCCAAGTCCTTGACCGACTTCTTCATCAAGCTCACGAAGTCTGCGGCACGATAGTGGCGATGTGTCTTGGCAGCGTAAGCCAAGCCAAGGGCAGCGACTCCCGATACATGAGGACAAGCCATGGAAGTACCCTCCATAAAGCCATAGGAAGGCTTACCATTCTTAGGCAAGGTAGAGAGCACCGCTCCCTGAGCCATAGAAGTCTCGTCCCAGTATTCCTCGTCGCTCTCGCCTATCTTGCTGTAATACTCCAAGTCGCCACCTGGAGCACTCAAGGTTACGAGCGAACCATAGTCGGTATAACAAGCTGGGGTATAGTCGGCAGCCACAGAAGCCACGCACACACACTTGGAGTAAGCGCCAGGGAAGGCTGGATTGCCTGCATACTCATTGCCTGCGGCAAAGACAGGGATACCACCCTCGATGACTCCGTTTGGCGAGCCCGCATTGTTGATGAAATAATCCAAGGCTTCCTTCTCCAAAGGATAAGTCTCAGCCCACTCCTTCTCGGTGGCAGGGCCCGGAGTATATCCGTCGATGATGCTACTCTCAGAGGAGTTGTAACCCCAACTGCACTGCAAGATGACCGCACCATTGTCGGCGGCATACTTGATGGCTCTCGCCTCACCAGCCAAGGTAACGCTGTTCTGACCAGAGAACACTTGGCAAGACATAATCTTCACACCCGAGTTAGGAGTGCCATCGCCACCAGCGACACCACACACACCGATGCCATTGTCATTCACGGCAGCAATTGTTCCTGCCACGTGGGTACCATGCCCTGAGTCGTTGGCATCTGTCCAGGTAATGTCGCCCGTGTCTGTGATAAAGTTGTAGCCGTGGAGGTCACCGTTATAGCCATTGCCATCACCATCGGTTGTAGCTCCCTGCTTGGTCTCGCCAGGATTAGTCCACATATTGGCAGCCAAGTCTGGGTGGGTGTACATCACGCCCTCGTCGAGGACAGCCACGATGATGGAAGGATCGCCAGTGCAAGTCTTCCAAGCCTCGGCGGCATTCACATCGCATCCAGCCTCAGCACCCACTTGGTTATCGTTGAGGTTCTCAAAGGCATAGTTGCCTGCACCTAAGTTGCGATAATGCCACTGATAGGAGAAGCCTGGGTCGTTAGGCTCGCCCTCAGCTGTGGCACGAGTAGCAGCCTTGGTCTTGAGCGCATTCTCGTTGAGGTAGATACGCTTGCTGTCTGTATTGTAAGCACGCTTGATACGACCATTGGTCTGCACCTTGGAGATTTCACCGAGTTGCTTCAGTCGCTCTGCGGCAACCTTCAAATCTGTGCCTTTGTCAAACTTCACCGAATACCA
>DKCU01000111.1:15454-45739 GCA_002451555.1 Candidatus Segatella albertsiae | reverse complement strand
CGCTTGAAACTATAACTGCCCAAGATGTCGAGCACCTCATCGGTAGAAGGAATGCCCGAGCGAGTACCCGCTTTGCCCGCACGAGTCATCGTGTTCTGTGCCTGGTCGAGAAGATCGCTCATCTCTGGGTTAAACTTAATCAACAGTTCGCCTTCCTCAGCATCTGCAGGGATTGTCACTTCCGACTTGCCGTCCGAGGAGTCGAGACCCGACAGGTTGTCTGCACAACCTGTCAAAGCCAAGGCTACCATTGCTATATAGAAAAACTTTTTCTTCATTGTTTGCTTATCTATATGGGGTTAGATATTATCTTTTATATGTACTGCGTCTCTGATACTTGGCGAGCAAAGCCTCCTCGTCTATGTCGCCTGCGGCAACGAAGATGCGATAGTAAAGAGGATATGCCACTCCCGATACTCGGTAATTATTACCTGGATCTGAGGTGCCATAGTAGTAATCGTAGATGTATGAATCCTCGTTCATGTTGGAGAAGCCGACGGTCTGACCTGCGGTGTTCTTGCCACGGCCTTGCTGGTTATAGACCATGGTGCCCGGACTCCATTCTGCTGCGTGAGGGTGATAGAGCAACCACTTTGGCACCTTGCCCGTGAAGAAGTTAAGGTTCAGAGCCAACGAGCGACACCAAGGCAACACGCGTGGAACATCGGTTCCCACTACATTCTCATAAACCACCGTACCATTCTTCTGCTTACAAGTGACAGGGTTGTTGCTGGTCAACAGCCATTTGCAGGTATCGCCCACCAACTTGTCTTTCCAGTCATTCTTGTTGGTAGAGAAGTCGCTGCTGTTGTAACGTGTTCTGCAGCCAGCAGCCTCCAAGGCTGCGTCCATCTCGTCATCCGTAGGGAGCTCGCCCTCCAAGTAACAGTAAGAAAGCTCCAAGGCACGAAGATTATCCCAGGTCAAGAGCGACAAGAGCGCCTGACGCTCGGTTCCACCACTCACGTTGCCATACAAGCCGATAGGATTGTTGTTATAGATGTAATCGCCATTGCTGTTCTTGTTCAATGAAGAAAGGTCGAGACATACATCGTTGCGACGCTGAGCGTAGAATATCAGGGAGTGCAAGTGAGGGAAGTTGGTCTTGTTCACCACCTTGGTCAGGTCAGACAACTTATTAAAGTTGTTGCTGGTCAAGTTCAGGTACTCCAAGGTATTGCCGAGCTTGACGAAGTTGTCTGGCAAGCGAACCAAGCCATAGGCATAGACGGTCAGCTCCTTCAAGTACTTCAACTCACAGATTTCCTCGCCCAAATCTACCTCACGGATTTGATTGTTGGCATTGGCAGACACGGAGAATGACTCCAAGTACTTCAGGTTACGCACCTCCTTAGGAAGTGACTCACCAGAGTTCAAGTTGATCATGCTGAATTTTGCAGAGCGAATACGTCCCAAGGCCTCAGGATGAGCCTTCACGAAGGCATCGGTAGCCTCCCAAAGAGTCACGTTCGACCAGTTGCGCATATTGTCGCTGGTCTCGATGGAAGCCATGCTGTTCAACTTCTCATTGATGATAACCACGGAGAGGGAGTCACCGGCACGGTTGTCCTCTATCTTCTGGGCTGCTTTCTGACGAACCGTAAGCACCACATCGGCTATCTCGTTGCCATCGGCATCCACCAACTTGTCATCTGGATTAACAGGCACCAAGTGAACCTTTGCCACACGAACGGCAGGCACCACATTCATCGCCCAACGGAACTTGAAGGTTACGCTACGTGGACGAGCCTTGCGGTCGAGCACGATGCCGAGGTTAGTACCTACGAGCTTGTCCTCATCCTTCTTGTTCAAAAGCCAGCCTTCACGCTCGTTCTCATACTCAGCCTTCTCGGCATCGTTCAATTCGCCTTCGAAAGAATAGTCGATGCTACCAATCTTGCAATCCACATTGGCAGAAATCACGCTCTCGAAGGAACGCTTGTCGTATGTATCGGAGTTCTCGATCTCCACATTAGGTTCCTTGATGTCAATCTGCTTACCATAGCCAAACTGAACCACAGAGAGTGTACGACGCTGACCATTGCTGCCCAAGAAGGTTATGTCGCTGGTACGACGGCCGTTCATCAACGTGGAATCCACCTTGATGGTACCCGTGGCAGAACCTACACCATTGGCAGGCGAAAGCATCAGCCAAGGATCATCGACACTTGCAACCCAATCTTGCGAGGCAGACACAGCGACCTGCTCACTGCCTCCCTCAGGACTTACCACAATCTCCTCCTTGTCGATGGCAAGTCCTCCAGGAATCTCCACATCGTCCTTGTCGCTGCAGCTTGTGGCAAACAAGCTGGCAGCGAGCATGAGGAGACATGTCTTTTTATTGATATATTTCATATTATCACTTTCTTATCATTATATATTATTCGAGATCCAAGGCATCGCAACCACGGATGTCTTGTGTCTTGTCGTAGAACAACATGTAAGCTCCAGCCTTGATGTATGGACAAACGCTCGTCACGTCGATGGAGATGTTAGGGTTGTCCTTGATGTTCAAGATATAGAGATGATAGGTCAAGGTCTCATCCACCTTGCGGATATCATTGCTTCCTATCTGGAACTGAATCAAGCTTGGACACTGCGTAATACCTGTAGGCCATGTGCGCAAACAACGATTGTTGTTGGCATCGCGCTGATGGTTGATGGCAAACGCACGAAGGTTGGCACTGTTCAGTGGCTGCGTAGGCACCTCACTGAAACAGTTGTAGCTTACATCCATGTTGGTGATGTATGGCAAGGTGGTAGAACGGAAGTCATCCGACAGCGATGTCAACTTGTTGAATCGGAGGTCGATGACCTGCAAGAGATTGGCATTCTTGCCCTTGATAGAACCCTTAGGAATAGTCGTCATCTGGTTGCCACTCAAGTCGATGGTTGTAATCGGAGAACCTGTGGTGAAGAGCTCGCTTGGGAACTTCTCTATCTTGTTGTAAGACAAGGTGACGGTAGAGGCGTTGATGCCCTTGTAAGCCCCATTACTGTTATCCACTCCTGTAATCTCATTGTAAGAGAAATCGACGGAGCCCATCACATGCACCGAACTGGCATCGAAGATGTTAGGTATCTTCTTCAACTTATTGTGGGCAAAGGTCAAGCTCTCTGTGTTCTCGGTGAACGCACAGAGGTTGGCAGGAATCTCCTCTATCTGGTTGTTGTTCAGGTAAAGAGATGACAGTGCCACTTCTGTTCCGAAAGGATGCACCTTCTTGATGTTGTTGTAAGCCAAGTCGAGCAATCCCAAGTTGATCATCTTGCTCAATGCCGATGTTGCAGGGAACTCCTCCAAGTTGTTGTAGCTCAAGTAGAGAATCTGGAGGGTCTGTCCTGTCTTCTCCTCTGCCAAACGAGTCCAGTCGCTTCTCAACTGTGCGGCTGAAATACCTTTGCATCGCGCCAAGTTCATCGCCTGCAAGGCAGGGAGATTGTAATAGAACTCTGGAACGCGGGTAATCTTAGGACAGTTGTAAAGCTCGATGTCGGTAAGATTGGTCAATCCATCCCATGCAGCATCAGTAAACTCAGAGGCAAACTTGCCGTAGGTGGCATCGTCGGCATTGTAGAACTTAGCGCAAACCTCATCCGAGGTGATGGAAGAGTTGCCGATGTAGAACTGCTGCAACTTGGTCAAGCGATAGATGGCCTTCGACACACCAGAGATTTGGTTGGTCATCGTACCTATCTGGGCATCCTTCAACTGGATGCGGCTATCCTTCTTGATACGACTCCAGCCCTTTACCTCTGGGTTAGCGTTATAGCTCTCGACAATCATCTCCGACATGTGGGCACGTGGGTCGTACTTCAAGAACTTGTTCGCATAGTCGTAGCGCATACTCTTCTTCTTGGCTGTCGTCAAGTTGTTGGCATCATACTCCGTGAAGATATTGGCACCAATCTTCTCATCGTGAGAGCCGAGGTTGAGTACTTGGAGCTCAGTCAACTGTCCGATGGCATCAGGCACGATACCCTTGGCACCGAAGCCAGCCAATACGAGACCAGTCACACGACCATTGCTATTGAGGGTAACACCAGGTTGATCGCCCCACATATCGAGTTCCTTGTTGAAGTTCCAGTTGGCACCATGGAAGGTAGCGTCGCCATAGAAGCTCCAGTCCTTGCCATCGAGTGATTCCCAGATCGCCTTCAATGCCTTGTAGTCCTTGATATACTCCTTGGTCTCGGAGAGGAGGATAGGCACCTGGGCGCTATCGGTCAACTGGTTGTCCTTCACGACGAAAGACTCACCATTCACAGGTTGTGTCTCAAACTCGGTGGTCACAGCACCCGTCTTACCGTATGTGGTATAAGAGGTAACCTGATAGGTACCTGCTGGTAGCCACACGGTGGAGTCGCAGTAAGCCTTGCCCACGTCCATATACTTGTCGTTGGCATTGTCAGGATTCTGGTTCTCCTTACTATCCTCCTCGTAGGTAACCTTGACCTTAGGGAAGGTAACCGTCTCACGAGTGAAAAGGTTGGTCACACTGATGTCAACCAAGCGGATGCTGCTGAAAAGGTATTCATCGCCTGTGGCACGAGTTTTCTGCCACTCCTTCACGAGGTTGAACTTCACCTTGCCACGCTCCACGGTCTCCACTTGCAAGTCTTGTACCTTAACTCCTCCACCAACTACCGTAAAGGTTTCACCGGCAGAAGAAGCCAACAACTCCTCATCGACAGCATCGTAGAGATAGAAGCCGATGACAGTATAAGTACCCGAGGCAAGCTGCAGTTTTTCACTTCTCAGACCATACTCAGCGTTCTCAGCATTGTAAGAGTTGAGCACCAAGGTCTGAGACACCGTAGTTCCGTTGTGCTCCATGACCACCTTGATTTTCTTGGCATCGTCCAATTTCTCAAGTTTGTCAACGGCAGCCGCACGGGTCGCTCTCGTAGAGACCTTCTTGTTGAGTTTGAACTGCACATATCCGTATGTGCCGTCCCAACCATCGGTCTCATCGTCAGAGCAGCTTGTCACTGCAAAGGTCAGCATGGTGACCAACAGCAACAAGAGTGCCTTTGAATATATCTTGAATGTCTTCATTACTTTCTAATTTGCTTGTTAGAAATTACTTTCTAATTTTTCTGATAGAAGAAATATGTTTCTTGCTATTACTACTATCCTGGAGCTTAAAGAACACAATCTTCTGTGTCTGATAGTTCTTTCTGAACGCAACCATCACAAGTGGCTCACTTGGCATCGTGAAGTTGAATGTATATTCATCCTTCTGGTTGGAACTATACTCTGTTGAAATTTCATCAGGAGCAATCTGTGCATCATCCAATCCGGTGCTGAAATCCCATCCATCAATCTGTGGCTGGATGTTGACATAAGAGCCAACTGGAACCGTAGCCTCGTAGATTTCATCGCCAGCGTACTCGAACATAGCTGCATATACCTTATACTCGGCTGTAGGGTTCTTCACGCATTCTACTGGTTGATAGCCAAAGAGTGTCACCTCTGGTGCCTTGGAATTGTCATCATCCTTCTTGGCCTCCTTTTGGATGAAGTGCATGAGGAAGTATCTATCATAGTCTGAGCTGATAACACCTTCCTCCCAGTTAATCATGTTCTCTGGATTGCCAAGAGATTCGTAAAGAGAAGTTGGCAAAGCATAAACATAGCACTCACGCTCACCGCTCTGCAAGGCATCGATGGTCAAGCGAATATCACCACCTTCGCCAGTAGTCTTGACAAAACGAGTATAGTCAGCCTCAAAACCCTCACTTAGCTTATTGAACACGACGAGCGTATAGTCATCGCCTGCTGTCTTCAAGGTGAAAGGCAAGAAGTTGGAGAAGGTAAACTTATTGACGGTACCGTCGCCGCTGATGCTGCTGGAACCCGTCTGGGTGAAGGTCTTGCCATCGAGAGACACTTCCCATGTTGCCCAACGAGAATCGGTAGGATAAGTCACGTCCATGGTGTTGGTTGGCATACCATTGTAGATGACTGGCACAGAAACCTCTGCCTTGCCATCCTCTGAGGCGAAGGTGATGAACTCGCCCTCGCTCTTGGCGATGGCATACTGAGCCTTTCTCACACCTTCCTTGAACATGGCACCGCCTGAAACCGACTCGTTAGGGCGACCTACGAGGAAGCCACCATCCAACTCTACCCAGTTTGGCATATTGGTAGCAGCAAAACGATAGTTGGCCTTCACGGAGAACTTGGTATATTCGTCATAACCTGCCACGATACCCGTCTCACTGATGTCATTGCCAGCCTCATCATATACCTTCAACTCATAACCTGCGGCAGAACGATGAATCTCGGCGATAGCCACTTCCTGGCCACCCATCTTCAAGTTCAACTGAGCCACGCTCAAGTCCTTGCTTTCCTCATCATCGGTCAAAGTAACCTTGATGGTCTGCTTGCCAGCTGTGCCGTTGAGCACGTAACCAGCCTTGGCTCCTTCCTCGGCATCGCTCTTGGCAATCTGGCACCAAATCTTGTTGGAGGAAAGACTCCAGTTCTCGTTGGCATCGAAAGAGAACTCCTTCACGTCGCCAGCATTACCAGCGATGGTCTGTACCTGTGGGAACACAGGAGCTACATCATCATCGTCATCGCTTGAACAAGCGGCGAACAAGGTCACTGACACCAGTGCCATGAGGACGAGCCAATATTTTGAAATCAATTTGTTCATATTGTTATTCTTTTATTTCTTGATTATTAGAATCATATTACACCTTATATTATAATATATATAGCCATCATATATACTTTTATATATATAACAAAGTATGTTATAATGGAATTATAATGAGGTTATAACTACTTTCTTTACTCTTAATACCCTTGTTCCTTGAGTTTCTCTGCATCGGCATCGCTGATCCACTCCATCAAGGTGATGAAGGTACCCACGGTACCATAAGAAGAACCGTCCTTGTTGAGTACGTTCATCGTAACATACTGCATCACGAAGTTCTGACAGGTATTATAATAAGAGGTATAGAGGCTTGGCTGACTGATGCGCAACTTGCCGTCGCCATAGATAGTACCGAAAGCCTCGCTGGTAGGACCAGCCACCTGGTCGTCCATCTCCACCAATGGCTCCAAGAAGTTGCCTGGCTTGAACTTCAGCTTCAGGTCGTAACCCTTGTAGTAGATGTCCTTCAAGAGCACGGTGTTCTCCTCGCCTTCCACCAGTTCCGTCTTGATGAGTCGGTTGGTCACGTTCTCCAAGTAAGAACTATAGAAAGTGGAAGTAACCACGCACCATCCCGTAAAGTTGTGGATGTCGAAAGGACAAGCCTTCTGCATCACCACATGGGCGTAATCCTTGTAAATGTCGGTCCAGTTGTACTTCTCAGGAATCACCAACTTCAAGGTGAAGCCGAGAGAGTCGGTCTTGCCTATGTTGTCATAGATGCCCTGTACCTGTACATTGCCTACCATCTCGCCCGCCTTGATGGTGACGGTATTGTTGAGGATGCGATAGTGCTTGCCCTCGATGGCATTGCTCTCCTTATCGACCACCTCCACGCCGAAGGTGCGGTCGTAATCCACTTTCTCGGTAGCAGAGATAGGCACATTGAATATCTCGTTGCTTTCCTCCACAGGATACTGATAGAGCGTATCAGAGAACATGATATGACTCGGACCCGAATAGGTAGTATATTCTTGCGAACAGCTCGCAAGAGCGATGAGTACAGCCACGGCTGCCAAACATCTCATCATCATTTTCTTCATAATCGTCTCCTTATTGTTCATTATTTATTACTTTCATTAGGCTCGATTTCAGAACCTGGAGCCTCCAACTCATGTTGTGGGATAGGCCATACGAAGAGAGGATCATCCTTCTCCACCTTCAGGCTGCTCTGTACGAAGTTGGCTGCTGGCTGGTCGGAAGCCTTGCGCTCGAAGCCCTTGTGCCAACGCTTGAGGTCGTTCAGGCGGAAGCCCTCCATGTAGAGTTCCTTCACACGCTCTGCCTCAATGATGTCCATGGCGTTGTCCTCGTTCATGGAAACTCCACCGCCGAACGAAGAGTAGCGAGCGGTACGGATGGCTGCGATGTCCTTGCCAGCCTTGCTGTAATCCTTCTTGCCCACATACGCCTCGGCACGAATCAAGTACTGCTCGGAAAGACGAAGCACCATTGGCTGATGTACATGCAAGATGTTGCTATTCAAGAAGGTGGCATCGCCGAAGTACTTACTGAGCAATGGCCACTGCAAACCATGAGAGTAACCTGTGGTGCGGGTGGTAAAAATGGCTGAGGCACGAAGGTCGTTGCTGTCGTATGAGTTGATGACCCAAGTCTCTGGCACATAGTCCGGACGATAAGTTACATAGTTGTAGTTGTCGAAGATGGTACCGAGGGCACCGCCATAGCTATTGATGGTAAAGCCCACCTTCCAGATAGCCTCGCGAGAATCGCCATACTTCCAAATATACTGATAGTCGTTGTAAGTATTGGAATAGGTATTGGAAGAAGCTTTCTCCAATGTATAGTACTTGCTGCTGATTACCTTGGTGGCATACTTGATGGCATCGTCATAGCGGTGCATATATAAGGATACGCGCGCACGCAAGGCATGAACGGTGTATTCATTGAAATAAATCTCATTGTAGAGACTACCCGAGAAATCGTCGTCCAACTTCAACAGTTCGGCTGCCTTATCGAGGTCACGCAACACGAAATCATAAGAAGCCTTCAAGGTCGCACGCTTCTGAGTTTCATTGCCCATGTAGTGCTCCGTGAGAACCACGCCCAGCTCATTCTCTGCCTGCTCGTCGCTATCGTATGCCTTGCAGAAGCACTTGATCAACTCTGAATAAGCCAAGGCACGAGCGAAATAAGCCTCGCCCTGGTACTGGTCGAGCTTATCCAACTCGCTGTCACTATTGGTGTTAGCCTTTACCTTATCCACATTGTCCAACAAGTAGTTGCAGCGGTTGATGACATCGTAAAGGTCGGCATATACAGCCTCGATATCAGTATTGGTCGATTTGATGTCCTTCCAACGGTAGATGTCTCCGTAGGCATTGGAGTTGCCCTTCACGCAATACACGAAATCTGCCTGCAAGTCAGGAAGCAGCGTCAGATTGCCCGAGTACAAGGCACTGCTCTTGAAACTGTCATAGATACCATAGACCAACTTATCCACGTCATCCACCGTATTGATCGCTTTATCCATCTGGATGGAATCCTCTGGATACTTATCAAGACAGGAAGACAAGGACAACGCCAAGATACCCGACAGGATATATGTCTTTATATTTTTGATATTCATTTGTTTAATCTCCTTTCTTGTTTAGAATTGCAGTTCTACACCAAGCGTAAACTGGCGTGTCGCTGGGTATTGTGCCTGATAGACATTAGATGATACCTCTGGGTCAAGACCATTGAAGTTGGTAATGGTGAAGAGGTTCTGTGCCTGACCATAGATTCTTACCATCGAGAAGAAGTGAGTCTTGCTCAACAAGCTCTGTGGCAAAGAATAAGAGAGGCTGAGGTTCTTCAAGCGCAAGAACGCTGCATTCTCCAAATAACGGTCGTCCAACTGGTTCACCTCACCCCACTTAGGAATGTCGGTGATGTCGCCTGGGTTCTTCCAACGGTCGTAAAGCACACGCTTGGACTGGTTGTAAGCAGTACCAAAGGTGACACCGCTCTCCTCGAAGTAACGGTCGTTGTTGATGACATAGCGTGTACCAATCCAACTGAACTGCACGCCCAACTGCAATCCCTTCCAGCGCAAAGTGGTACCGAAGCCACCCATCCAAGGAGCATCATAGGTCTTTCCCGTCATTACCTTGTCGCTCTCACGGAACTCGTTGGTCACGTTGCCATCCTTGTCGTACCAGAGCTGCTCACCATTCGCAGGGTTGACACCGGCATAACGGTTCAAGAAGAACTCGCTCACGGAGTGACCTACCACATACTTCAAACCTGTGGTGGAATTCACATACTCAGTCACACCATTGTAAAGTTCCTTCAAACGGTTGCAGTTGTAAGAAACATTGGCACTCACATTCCAAGTGAAGTCCTTGGTACGGATGACATCGCCATCGGCGCTGAGCTCGATACCCTTGTTGCTCATCACACCCACGTTCTTCCAGCGATACCCCTCGCCAGTCACAGTGTAAGACTCCGGCACACGCATCAACATATTGGAAGTGCGCTTATAGTAAGCCTCCACGCTGAAGTTGATTCTATCAAGGAATCCGAGGCGCAAAGCCAAGTTGCTAGCCCAGGTAGATTCCCAGCCCAACTCCTCGTTACCGCTCTGGGCAGGATAGAGACCAGCGGTATCGTCATAGTTGGCATCACCCTTGACCAACGCCAAGTGATAGTAGTTAGGAATCTCGGAGTTACCAGAAGTACCTGTGCTGACTGCAACCTGCGCATTGCTGAGCCACTTGTACTTCTTGAGCCATTCGGTCTGCTTCACATTATACATAAAGCCTAAAGACCAGAAGGTACCCCAACGATGGTCCTTACCAAATCGTGAGGAAGCATCGGTACGAAGAGAGAAGTCTGCGTAATAGAGATCCTTATAGTTGTACTCGCCACGCATGAAAAATGACAAGTAAGAGTAATCAGACGAAGAGTCTGCCCAACGACTGGCACGTGTACCAGAAGTAATATTGGTAAGCAAATCGTTGTTCTGACCACGGGTATAGACGTTGAATCCCTCAGAATGGTAATCGACAGCCTCCTGACCCAACATCACATTGAAAGAGTGGATGTCCTTCAATGAGAAACGATAGTTGGCGGTGGTCGTCTCCGTCAAGTTCAAGATATCGCTGCTCTGGCGAGCTGCAATTCCCTGTCCGTTGTTGTCGGAAAGGCTTGGCAACGACTGCATGAACGCAGTGGAATGAGAGAAGTCTGCACCAAACTGAGTACGAATGGTCAAGTTCTCGATAGGATAAATCTCAGCATAGATGGTAGAGAGTACCTTATACTTTTTATTCTTGATAGGGTTCATCTCCATATAGTAAATAGGATTCTCGCTCGTACCCGCCCAATTGCCATCGGCAAGGGTCGCCAATTTACCATCAGATGTATATGGGTTCCAATAAGGGAGCATGAAACGGCAAGCAGAGATTGGAGTAACCGTGGTGTAGCTACCATCGTCTGCCTGCTGAGCCTCCTCATAGGCTGCCATGGTGTTGGTACCAATCTTGAGCCACTTGCTCGCCTTGACATCGGCATTGGTGCGGACATTGTAACGGCGGAAGGTAGAGTTCTGTGCGATACCATCCTGGTCGTAGAAGCCACCAGATACATAGTAGTTCAAGCGGTCGGTGGCACGATTGACAGAGAGTTCGTAACTCTGCAAAGGAGCAGCGTCGTTGAACACCTCGTCGAGCCAGTTGACATTTATCTTTGACAAGAGGTTGTAGTCCTTGCCTGCGTCCAATCCCACTTCCTTCTCAAACTGGATGCGCTCGTTGGTGTCCATCATCATCCAGTTGTTCTGAGCCAACTGCGAGAAACCATACTGCGCACGAAGAGTCACCTTCGCCTTGTCCATGGCGAGACCACGCTTGGATGTGATAACCACCACACCGTTTGCCGCACGGGCACCATAGATAGAAGTAGAGGAAGCATCCTTCAACACAGAGATAGACTCGATGTCATTAGGACTAAGCGTATTGAAATCCGAGCTAGAGATTGGCACACCATCCAAGATGAAGAGTGGCGACTTACCCGAGTTGATGGAGTTCGTACCACGAATCTGGAAAGTAGCAGCCTTGCTTGGTTCACCAGAAGAGCTGATGACCTGCAAACCCGTACTCTGTCCCTGCAAAGCCTGGTCGAAGCTGGCGGCTGGGACATTCTCGATCTTCTCAGCTTTCACTGAAGATACGGAACCGGCGATGGTTCCTTTCTTACGAACACCATAGGCCACTACCACCACCTCGTCCATTACCTTGGAGTCGGAAGCGAGCATCACATTCAATGTGTTCGTCTGTGCATTGACAGGGTGCTTCTGTGTAACCATGCCGACATACGAGATGACCAGCGTGGCTTTGGAAGCACCTTTCACTTCAATGGTATAGTTGCCGTCAACATCGGTCACCACACCATTCGTTGTTCCCTCTTGAAGGATAGTTGCACCAATCAGCGGTTCGTTATCTTCAGCAGACACGATAGTTCCCTTGACGCGGAAGTTCTGCGCCAAAGCTGTTTGGATAGTCAACACAATCAGAGAGACAAGCAATAATGAAAATCTTCTCATCCTTGTTTGTTTCAAATGTTGTTTATAAAATGATTAATACTTATTTTTTTCTCGTTTGGTAAAAGCAATGACATGCTAAGTTTGACATCTCACATGGCTCTTCGCATGACAAAATCATCGTATTCTTTTGCTCGACAACTCTTTGCCTTATGTCTGTACAATTTTTCACAAATGATGCAGGCATTCATACCTATTTGATTAAAAACGTTGCAAAATTACTAATAAATTCTCATATTTACCAAGTTATTCTCTTAAAATTTATAATTTTAACAATATTCCACTGCCATTATCGACATATAGGGTAATAAAATCCGTAATATGTATAAATACCTCTACCTTTTTCATAAAAAAGACGAAATTTCTATCGCCATCCAAATTATTTATGTAACTTTGCCATTCGATAGATAATGAGACTAAAATTAGGAACAAAAACAATGAGACACAAGATATTATTTTTCCTGTTGATGATGGTGAGCCTCAGCCTTCCCACCTTGGCACAAAACGACGATACCAACCCAGAGGACAGGGATGTCGATATGGACCGCCCTACCTTTGAGCCAATGGTAAAAGTAGGAAAGGTGCTGCAAGGAGGCGACAGCATACAATACGTGCAAGTCAACAATGTATATGTTTATCCAGAGCCTGTGTTCAAGGATGCCAAGCAGCGTCTTGCTTACAACCGCTTGGTATATAATGTGAAGAAGGTGCTCCCTATCGCCAAGGAGGTGAGAAAAATCATCATCGAGACGGGTGAATATCTCGAAACCCTCCCCAACAAGAAAGCCAAGGATGCCCACATGAAATTGGTAGAAAAAGGAATCAAGGAAGAATATACGCCAAGAATGAAGAAGCTCACCTACGCTCAGGGCAAGCTCTGCATCAAACTGGTGTATCGTGAGTGCAATTCCTCGTCTTACCAACTCATCCAAGCCTTCTTAGGTCCCGTAAGGGCAGGCTTCTACCAAGCCTTCGCCTGGGCTTTCGGTGCCAGCCTCACCAAGAAATACGACCCCAATGGTGTGGATAGATTGACGGAGAGAGTGGTAAGACAAGTGGAGGCAGGACAGATATAATATATATAAAGGTACAGAAATGGTGGTATGCCAAGAGGTGTAATTTCCTCGAAAAATAGCAAAACTTGGCGATAGGTGTGCTAAATCTATGTTTTTTTATGAGATTTAGCACACCTATCGCCAAGTTTTCGTTTTTTTTTAGTAATTTTGCCCTCAAACAACAGATATACACATTGTTCTATTTGCGATTTGTAAAGAATTACCAAGGAATGGACAAACATGCATGGAGCAATATGCCAGATAGCAGACGAAATTCTTGGGCAGGATATGCCTTTGAACAAGTATGTACACTACATGTCGACCAAATCAAACAAGCATTAGGCATCAGTGGCATAGCCTGCGATGTATGTTCCTGGTCGTACAAATCACAAGAGCATGGGGCACAAATCGACTTAATAATAGATAGAAACGACAAATCCATAGACCTTTGCGAAATAAAGTATTCTGTTGGGCAATATGAGCTAAAGAAAGATTACATAGAATGGATGAGAGGGCGACGCAACCTTTTTCGAGACGTAACTGGCACTAAGAAATCCTTGCGCCTAACACTAATTGCATCTGGAGGAATCAAACAAAACAAATATTCTTCCAGCATCCAAGGTAAAGTCGTACTTGACGATTTATTTAAGGAGTAACATTTTCCATCTACTGTTAAAATTGGCGATTCTTTACCAAAATCACATAAATAATGGATTTTAGAAAAGAATCGCTCACTTTTATCAAAAAGCAAACATCATACGATTTTAAGGAAAATGGTTGCTTCCATCATTTACATTACTTTACCTTTACCAACTTCCAACGATATACAGGATCCACAACATCTACATAACGATATATCTCCAATCTAGTTCCATAAAGCAAATGGTGTGAATTCAAATGCATATATCCTTCCCTATGATTACCCACTATTCGTAAATAATAAGTATCAGGCAAGTCGGTTTTCTCAATTAACCACCGATAAGCATGGGTATATCTTGCATCATAACCACCTAAAACCAATGGGGCACTTGCATCCACACGATAATTTTCCGTATGGATGAACTTTGAATTATCATCTTTCAGACGAATAAAATAAGTATTATCATCATTCCGTTGTAATGTCCAAGTGTAAGTTCCACCTTGTTCTAGATTTCCTAATTCCAGTTTGGTTCCATCAGCTCTCGAATTATTAGTTGTATGCACATAATAAGGATCACACAAAATATTATAATTGCCAGATTCTAAAGGAGCAGGAACACTAACACGTTCAAATATCCATTTGTATGAATTAGGGTCTAGCTGTGAATGTATATAAGAATATTTCACTTTTGCATTTTCATTGCCACTTTCACAAAGAAGAAATTTCAGTTTACCCGAAGCAGAACGCAAGTAGAAGCTACCCGTTCCATCACGAGTAGGTTCTATGAACCATTTGGAAGAAGTAAACTGATTACGATTTAATTCAACAAGTTGTGCCAAAGCCCCTGACGATATAGTCTCTAGCGGACTACCTATATGTAAAGCTTCAGTTCCCATCAACCTTATCAGATAAGAACCATCCCTAATAGGATTATTATGGTTATCTCTTTCATAATCCACAACCCAATAGAAAGAAGTAAATCGTTCATTGACAAAAGAACCTAATCTCAACTCCTTTCCCATATTGAAAGAGTAGGCATCAGGACGCAAATAACGCCCTCCAGGCATCAGAGACTTTATTTTGTACATACCAGGAGTCAATGTTGAAATTTGTTTATTTCTATTAAGTTGGCAATCATCACGGTAAACTTGCCAAAAATGACCATCTTCCAACCCTTGCCCAAAATACTTAAAAGTAATTTTGTCCTTTGTCGGATAATCACCTGAGTATACAGACATCGTTTGTGAACGAATTGGAATTAATCGTATTCTACGTCCCAAAGGATTTGGGCGTTCTACTTTAAAAGACATATACGTTTCCCAACCATTTTTCCATTCATTTAATAGAACCGAACTACCATCTGTAAAATCAGGAGATTGAGGATAAAGCAATTTTGTTGGATAAGTAACACTATAAATATAATATGAATCGTCTATACCTTTTTTGAATTTATAATGATTTGATAAGGAAGGATAAACATCCCTATTAACTTCCAAAGGCGAAGAAGCCATCACAAAAGGTCTTATAGGAACCATACCATAAGCTGTATTTGAGTTTTCTACAATCTCATACCCTTCATTATTTCCAAATTCGTCTTTGACCAAATCATGATGTAATTTACGCAAGTTCAATCTCCATTTATAATAAGGAGCATCCGCACTTTTATATTCATCTGTAACAAGTGAACGAACACTTGAAAACACTTTAGCAGCAGATTTCAAATATAATTTCGGATTTCTTTTCGATCGGACAAAAAAATAACCATCTCCTGTCATTTCCACAATCCAATCAGTATTACCATACTCAAAGTCCAATTTGGCATATGATGCAGAAGTATTATCATCACCAGCTAAAAAGCGATCTGTATATGCCATTCTAATCTTGCAGACATTAGGGTCACTGGAAGACGGCTCAAAAACCCATTGGGAAGAGAATTCCTTACTCGTAATAGGACCATACACATCTATCAATGTACCGACTGCCATATCCGCATTCTCCGACATCCACATATAGGTAGCATTTGGTGCAGAAGTTACTGTGTACATACCATTTGGTACGCTTTCACGAGAGCACAGCGCCTTGATATCTTCCTCCGTAAGAACCTTATCGTATATTTTAAAATCGTCCAAGACTTGACGTGGAGAATTTTTCCAACCAAGCCCCCACTCTGTAGCCTGAGTTAAGCTTTGCATTCCGAAATAATGTAAGGCAGATTCCATCCGAGCATCTGGACTCATCAAATAAATAGACATGTTATTAGGTCTATAAACCAAGAAAACTTGATACCAGCCTTTCCTTTTCGTAAAATTCACAGGATCCCAATACCAAAGTCCATAATTAGCTATATCCGAGGATTGATTCAACACATACCTATCTATTACTGCTCTATCTCCACGATGATAAAAACCTAACATAACCTCATGAGCTTGATTTGTTGCATAAAACAAACGATAAATAGAATCTGTAGTCACCCAAGGCACTGTAGCTATTCTCTTCGGAAAATCTCTTTCAATTTTCGTCCAAAAAGAGATGGTAAACCCATTAGAATACGTAGAGCCCTCAAAGAAATTTGGAGTAGAGATGTACGCATTCTTCATCAGTATCATAGCAGCCTTTTCTTTTCCGAAACGATTAGGGCATGGCAACACTGTTCCATGGATAGTTCCATCTTTCCGATTTATATTTTCCTTGGCACTTCCATTGTCCAAAGAATAATAACGAATCGGAGAAGGCTGCTGAGCATCTACTTGCCCCCAAACCACAACATTCAGCACAATAGCCAATATGTTTTTCAACAATAACCTTTTCATTTAATCCTCCTCCCACGTTTTGTTAGATATTCAATTAATAGTTCACTTCTGTCAGTTATGACATAGCTAGCCCCTTGCAAAAAAAGCCAATCCCAGTCACCTCTACCGTCATCAAGAAAATTTGTAGGATCTTGATCCTTAAAATCGTATTTTCTAATTATCGGGTCTGTATCCGTCAAAGGTATTTTTTCCGCTATCACTCCTTCGCCAGTTTCTGGCCAAAAGGAATACTGCCCTATCCAAATTCCTGCATTATGTATCCCAGACAAAAAATCTATTATAGCATCATTTGACTGCTTATATACCATTTCCATTGCATATATTTTTCCACAAGCAGTGAATTCATAGACATAAGTAGCCAAATCAGATGTTGTAGAGAATGCAATCGGAGTATATATGAAGTCATCCAACGTCAAACTAGTGGGTTGCAATACATTTTGCTGCAAAACTGGCAAACGCATCTTTCCCTTAACAATACTTTGCCATAGCATACTTTTCGATTTCAACATTTGCAATACCCTTATCATAGTTGCATCAAAGAGTTTCCCACTTTCCTTTATATCCAAAGCTATCACCGCCTTATCCTTTAGAAAATCAAGAGCCTCTGACAACTTCAACACTTTATCCGTAGTTACAGTGCCGTCTTCCTTTTTGAGAAACAAAGAAGATACATAACTCCAAGCTTCCTCACGTAATCTTCCATATCCTGTCGTTACTCTATCAAGGCAAGCATCATGAAAGACAACCATCTCGTCATCTTTAGTCAATCGAACATCCATTTCAATTATATCAGCCCCAATATCCATTGCCATGCGATAAGCATTGAGTGAGTTTTCTGGATAATCAGCCCAATAACCTCGATGAGCAGACACCAATACATAATGAGGATACTGCTTTCGATGTTTGATAATGTTAATTGTGTTCTCCACATCTTGACGTGATTGAGAACACACTGTTAGAGCAGCTAGCAAAAACATAACCATGCCCAAAAATCTTAGTTCTTTAAAAGTTCTCATGATAAATTAAATTCGTTATACAATCTTGTTCACTTATATAGTACAAATATAAGTCGTTTTTCCATACATTGTCATTTTCATTAACTTAAAAAAACAAAAAGGTGGCACACTTACACAAAACTGTGCAACATGCCACCAAAATTATAATCATCAACTATTATTTCTTAGCTTTCCAAACAAGCAATGTCAATAGAACCGACATCAAGGCTGCACCTATCCAGAAATAATTGATATAGGCGAAGTCATAAGTTTCCACTCCATTCACCATCTGCTTGTTACCCTCAATGAGTAAACCACTCATGATGTCTTGGACACCAGCACCCACATAGCTTGCCACACCGACAACACCAAGGGCTGCACCCGAAGCATTCTTGGGAGCTATATCTACAGCCATCAAGCCACCAAGGAAACAAAGCAAAACTCCTATGCTCAATCCAAACAAGACCATAGCAGTAATGTCAACCCATAAGTGATGACCTGGAATCAATAAGAACAAACAAAGTGCCAAGGCATTCAACAATCCAAAGATGACTGCTGGTAAATAACGATTACCCTTGAATATCTTATCAGAAACTAAACCTGAAGACACTGTACCAACTATACCAAGAATGGAATTGATGGAGATGATGAAGCTGGCATCAATCGTGGTATATCCCTTTTCATTCTCCAAGTAGAAGATACCCCAACTATTCACCGCATATCGGCTGATATACATGAAAGCACTACTCAAGGCAAGTATCCAGATCAAAGGATTCTTCAACACGGCGCTCTGCGCCTTATTATACGAAGCTGTATCCTGCTTTTTCTCTTCCACCTGAGCACCAGGCAAGATCACACCCTTGCTCGCAGGCGTATCATGGAAGAAGGTAAGCAGCAATACGACACCTGCAATGCCAACCACTGCAGCACCTATAAAACCATATTGCCATCCAAATGCACTTACGATGGAAGCCACGAAGATAAAGGTCATCGCCTCACCAATGTTATGGCTGGCACTCCAAAAGCCGTAGAAGGTGCCCCGATTCTTATCGGTAAACCAACGAGAGAGACCTACCACGCAAGATGCCGCACCCATCGACTGAAACCATCCACTCAATCCCCATAATACAGCAAAGAGAATGAAAGAATGGGTAAAGCCCAAGGCAAGATTCACTAATGCTGTAATGAGCAGACCTGTGGACATCAGTCGTTTGATGTTGCTTCTGTCAGCCAAGAATCCATTGGTGAACTTACCGATGGCGTATGTGAAGAACAAGACAGAACCAATAATACCCAATTCTGTCTCAGAGAACACACCATTATCCACAATCGGTTTCTTGATGACATTCAAACTCAAACGGCAAACATAATATGTGCCATAGCCGATGGTAGCAGAAAGGAAAGTCGCCCATTGCAAACGTTTCAGTTTCTTGGCATTCTCCTCTTCTGAAAGAGCACAAGGCTTCGGTTCTGACACCTTATAAAAGTCAATTAATTTCTTAAACATATATACCTTATATTATTGATGAAGTTTATGAGCACGCAAATAATCCAAGAGTAATGCCGGACGATCTGTCTGAATCAATTTAAAACCTTGCTTGACAAGCCATCCCCAACTCTCATCTGGTTGTTTGAGTTCCACGGCACGGTCATCATCATGCCCGTCATTCTGAGTGGGCCACAAAGCATTCACAAACACTTGGATGTCGTTGTCATGCAATTTTTGAATAAGACGAAGTACTGTACCATCAACCTTAGAGAACCTCACTTCAAAAGCCAAAGGCTTCACATTTCGGAGATAACTGTCGATAATACTCTCTGCATCATGCCGACATAAGTCGGCCTTAGGCATAAATATCACCTTGTCAAGTATATCACCATGCTGCGCCTTCACTGTATCATAAGGCAATCTTTCCTTAATGACACATTGGTTAGAAGTATCTGTTTCCTCTAAAACTCTCTGAACATCGCCAAAATACTCATAGCCCTTATCTACATTCACAAATATCTTTCCTTTACATAATTGCATCGCCTCCCTAAAAGTAGGAATCCGATGACGAGTATTGCAACCTGCTCCATTCTTCAAATAGAAAGTTTTCAATTCCGCAAGTGTGAAAGCCTCAACTTTCCCTTTACCAGTTGTTGTGCGATCCAAAGTGTTGTCGTGCATGACGACCAATTCACCATCTTTTGTTTTCTTCAAGTCCAACTCAACCATATCCACACCCATGTCGATACAGTTCTTGAAAGCTTGGAGAGAGTTTTCGGGAGCATTGCGCCAGTCACCACGATGAGAAACGACCAAAACCGATTGACTTGCAGGAGCGGTTAAATCAGAAAGGATTTCTTTTAGGTGTTGTGCATGACTTACAATAGTAAGCATACACAACGAACCTAAAACCATCAACTTCTTGAACATATATAGATACCTATTGATTACTTATGAAGTTTCTTCGCTCTCAGATACTCAAGAAGCAAGGCAGGACGGTCTGTCTGGATGAGTTTTGCGCCTTGACCAACAATCCATCCCCAACTTTCCTCTGGCTGCTTGAGTTCTACAGCACGGTCATCGTCATGACCACCACAAAGCTCAGGCCACAATGTGTTGATGAAAACCCTTGCACCACTATCACGCACTTTCTTTATCAAGCGAAGCGTATTAGCATCATCGGTCTTGAACACCAACTCGAAAGCCTTTGGCTTCATGTTTTTGATATAACTGTCGATTATCTCCTCAGCGCCCGACTTGCAGAGATTAACAACTGGCATGAAAATCATATTCTTGAGCTCATCTCCATGCTCAGCCTTCACCACCTCGTATGGCAACTCAGCCTTGATGATACACTGGTCAACAGTTCCTGTCTCTCTCAACACCTTCATGGCATCGTCGAAGTAATCATAACCCTTATCCACGTTTACCATGATTTTGCCTTTGCAAAGTTGCATCACCTCACGGAATGTAGGAATCTGATGACGAGTCTTGCACCCCACACCATTCTTCAAACGGAGAGTCTTCAAAGAATCCAAGGTGAAGTTCTCTGGAGCGCCCTTGCCATTCATTGTTCGGTCTATCTTCTTGTCGTGCATCAACACAAGTTCTCCATCCTTTGTCTTCTTCAAGTCCAACTCAACCATATCCACACCCATGTCGATACAGTTCTTGAATGCTTGAAGAGAGTTTTCTGGAGCATTCCGCCAATCTCCACGATGAGAGACCACCAAAACATTCTCCTTGGCAGGCTTATTGAAGTCCTTGAGGATTTCCTTGACGTTACGCTGTGCATAGCTCACAACAGTGAGCATGCACAATAAAGATAATACATATAATTTCTTCATAATTAGTTCAATTTACCATCTTTCCATACTAACTTCTCACCCCAAAAAGGAACAAAAGAATTAGCACAGTTCAATTTTGACGCTCTTTCCAAAGCTGACTTCAGACTCCATCTTGACTCCTCCTCACTAACATGGGAAAGTTCCAAAATATGTGAGAGCAACACATAATCAGGAGTGGTCTGTCCCTCACCAGTTCCAATGATATTATTCTCGGTAAGTGCATTTGGTGCATAACGAGGAATCAACACATTGACATGTGGAAGAATATTGGTATATTGCGTTGGCTTAAAGTTAGAGTCACCAGTATGCAACAAAGTAAAGTTACCACTATCATCACCACACTCAAAGGTAAACACAGAAACAAAGTTTGATAAACCAGAATTATTGTGATCAGTGATAGATACATGAATCTTCACATTATTATATTGATAGTCAGTATTGACTTTGGAAGTATAACCACCTTTCACAAAGTTGGAATACACGGGTTTTCCTGCATTCAACATAGCATTGATAAGTGCAGTATTATAATGGTCTTTGTGATTATGCGTAATACAAAGAAAATCCAAATAAGGTTCCAACTTCTCAGCCCAACGATGATTAATATCAATACCAAAGCATGTAGTTGGAGTCTTTACGATATACCCCATGTTATAAAGTTGCCAAATACATGTTGTACCATTCTCCACTGTCGTTGTCTTAATGACATTCATTACATGGTCGAAAGACATACGATAGAGAGCCAACATTGGGTCATACTTTTCACGAATTTCTGCCGACTGGTCTAAAGCGGCTATATAACTCTCAAAGAAATCAGAAGAACAATCGTCCGCCAATTTCTGGATTTTTTCAAAGGCTGACGTTCTTGCCTCATCAAGAGGCTGCTGTTGCAAAGGAGTGGTTGCCCACAACTCCTCGGCAACCTCCTTAGCAGCTTTCATCTGAGTTGTCTCACCTACCTCGATAGGTTGAGCATATGTCATTCCGTCTTCGTCATTGCCACAAGAAAGCAAGACAAAAGAGAATAAAGCGATGAATAAATATATTTTTTTCATTTGATTCTAATATTAATATTGGTTAGTACCATGAATGTTTCCACCTCGGCAGCTCCAAGTTGACTTTTCTGGACCAGCAAAAATCTTAATCGCTGCAACATTACCACCGATATAAGATACATAAAGCATCTGATTATCACCAATGGTCATACCAGACATAATCTTTGCATTATTATCTGTTCCTTCAGAATCCATGTGCCAAAGTTCCTCACCATTTGAACTATCAATGGCATAAATGCGACCTGTACCATTACCAAAGTAGATGTTGCCCTTATCATCCAATACAGGGAAGCAATATGTTGGAGCTGATTCAGAAGCAAATTTCCATTTTAATTGTCCATCCTTACTTACTGCATAGAGAGATTTGCCTCCCTTATCTACAAAATAAACGTTTCCAATTTTATCCACAATAGGAGCGTACGCATCCCCATTAGCCTCAAAATTCCACTTCGTCGATCCATCAGTAGTGTTCAAAGCCAACAAGCCAGCACCACCAACCTGTGCAGCATAAATAGTTTCTCCATCCAAAGCGAAAGAGCCAATTTCTGTTACTGCACCTGCAACTTTCCATAATTGGGTGCCATCAGCAGTAAAAGCATATACATTAGTACGTGTACCTACAAATACATTACCATTTTTGCCAATAGCAACAGCACCAGCCTTATTTTTTGTACCAGTCAACTTTACCGTCCAATTCTTAACACCTGTCGAAGTATTGATGGAATGAAGAACATTGTCACCATCAAGAATATAAACAGTCTTTCCATCAGAGGTAACAGCAGGGAAACAATCTAAGTTCTTACCAGATGCACCTGTTGCATATACCCATTTCTGCGTTCCATCACTATTGATAGCATAAAGATTGGCATTTCGTGCTCCCTGATACAAAACACCATCAGCGCCAACAGCTACACCTCCTCCATAAGTTGTCTTTGGAATTGAGGCTGTCCACTTGACAGTACCAGTCAAGGCATCAAAAGCAGTTATGTCACCAGTTGCTCCTGCTGATGGCAAATAGATAGTATTTCCATCCACAGAGAAAATCGCATTAGATGTCTTTACCATACCACTATTAGGCAAATCTGCTGCCCAAACTTTATATGGCTCGGTATCAGACACAGGTCGTGCCTTAGTAGTAAAAGACATAGAACGCTTATCACCATAGATTGCTTGAATTGTAAAGGTATAAGTCACCTTATTTACCAAGCCCTCTACTGTATATGAATTTACGTTACCATCAACCTGGACTGCTCCACCTGTATATTCAGAAGACTCTGGAGTCCAAGTTACTATATATCCTGTTGGGTTAGCTTCCTCCATTGGAGTCCATTCCAACAAAGCACCTTCATTTTGTGCAGTAGCCGTAAAACTACCTACTTGGCAAATATCCCAGCTTGCCTTTGGAAGGTCATCGCTGCAAGAACCAAGAACGAATACTGTCATCAAAGACAGCAAATATATAAACTTTTTCATTATATACCTATTTATTAATTATTGTCATAACCAGGATTCTGCCAAAGGATAGAAGTATCACCAACCTTTTCAATTTCTTGCTGAGGAATCGGGAACAGTAACTGATAATCCTTGATTTCGATACCATTCTCCGCCATTATACTCTGTGCGAATCCCATTCTAACCAAATCAAACCAACGCTGGCCTTCATAAGGGAATTCCCTTTGGCGTTCAACCAATATTCCCTTACGGAATTTCTCCTGTGAATTCAATTGCTTTGCTGTCAAATCAGAAATGCCAGCCCTTTCTCTTACCGCATTCAAATACTTCAATGCGAGAGAACCTTCCGAAGCATCATATCCAATTTCATTGAGAGCCTCAGCGTACATCAAGAGAACATCTGCATAACGAAGTAATATCTGGTCATTGCCAACAACATTAAAGGTTGTACTCTTGGTATCATAGAACTTATTCATCAGATATACGTTGTTTGCTGCCTTGACATATGTAATCAAGTTCTTACGAGTATCATCTGTAGGATATGTATTGATAAGAGAACTTGACTGGTTGGTTTCATCTGACGCGTTAGTGATATTGTACCAATAGCTATGTCCCTCACCCTCTACTTCTTTATTGAAATGGACCGCAAAGATGATTTCATTGTTATCCTTATTATCCACACTGAAGACTTGGGCGATAGGACTTACCAATTGATATTTGCCTATTAATTGAGAAAGAACGACTCTTGCCTCCGTCCACTTATGGAATGTCAAATATACCTTACCCAACAAAGCCTTGGCAGCGCCATCAGTTGCTCTACCCATATCAGCTGAAGAGTATGTCTCTGGAAGATAGCCGTTATCAACAATTTCCTTCAAATCCCCAGCTATCAAGTCAAACATCTGCTCATCAGAATATCTTGCAATCTTCAAAGCTTCCGCAGCACTAACCACATGCTTAGTAGCAGGAACGCCGCCCCAGATACGATACATATTGAAGTAATTCAAGGCTCTGATAAACATCGCTTCTCCCTTATATTGCTTCTTCAAATTGTCTGCAATATTGGCATTATCAATCTGATCAAGCAAAAGATTGCAACGATATACATTATTGTTGAAGTTCGCCCAATAAGAACTGAGGATGCCATTGGATGGCTTCTCTACAAAATGATCGATATCATAACGATCCTGAGTTCCGGATGTTGGCGCACTTAACGTAAGGTTATCGCTACGATACTCGCAGCACTCTGTATAGAAGTTCACCTGTGACTGCAACTTTGAGTAACAGCCAATTACTGCTACATTGTAATCACTTGCTGTCTTATATACCTTGTCTATGGTCACGCTACTCGCTGGCTCCAAGTCAAAGAAGCTATCTCCACAAGAAGTCATCAGCAAACTTGCCAACGATGCTAAAACTATTATTTTTTTCATGTTGTAAATTCTTTATAATGTGAGATTCAAACCAAACATATATGTTCTTGCCAAAGGATATGTACCATAGTCCTCACCTGGTGTCAGGTTCTTGGAAGGACGAGCATTTACCTCTGGATTGTAACCACTATAATTGGTTATAGTGAAGAGGTTCTGACCTGAAACATATACTCTCAACTTCTCTACCTTGAACTTCTGAGTAAATGACTTTGGCAAAGTATAACCCAATGAAAGATTCTGTAAACGGAGATAAGAACCGCTCTCCAAATGCCATGTTGAAGTGCGACCATTGTAACCAGTCTGCTTGCGATTTGCCTTGTTTACCAAACCACTTCCTGGATTCGTCTCGCTCTTCCAACGGTCAAGTGCAATCTTGGTTCCATTTACGTTGCCCTCCATGTTGTCTATATAACGTTTATTCAGGTTCAAAATCTTGTTACCATATACACCTTGGAAGTTGAAGTCCATGTCAAAGCCAGCGTACCACAACTTACCTCCGAAACCGTAAGTAAACTTAGGCATATAGTTACCACAAACTGCACGGTCTTTGTCCAAATCAAGTTTTCCGTCACCATCGACATCAACAAATCTAAAGTCGCCCACCTTAGTATTATCAAAGTGAGGGTATTTCTTCAAGTCCTCTTCAGTTTCAAAGACGCCATCCTGTACCAAGAGATAATAACTGCCGATAGGTTTTCCCACCTCAGTAATGTAATAAGCATGAGCCACGCTTCCAGATGAAATGATGGAAGCATTACCTGGACCAAGTGCTTTCACCTCATTGGTATTTTTCGCATAGTTCGCATTGAATGAATAGCCGAATCCATTCGCAAAAGTATGCTGTGAAGTCAAGGCAATTTCCCAACCACGGTTGTTTACCTTACCAATATTCTGAAGAGAAGTACTATAGCCTGTCAAGAGAGGAACTGGCACATAGAGCAGCATATTAGAGGTGTTGGTATTGTAGTAATCTACAGAGAAACCAAGATAACCATCAAACATCTGCAAGTCAATACCAGCATTAACCATCTGGTTTTTCTCCCAACTCAAGTCATCACGCTTAATATTATCTGGTTTGTAACCATAAACCAAAGAACCGCCATTGTTGCCCAAGATATAGTTATCATTGGACATCGTAGCAAGATGCTCATAATTTCCAATCTCAAAGTTACCCGTCACACCATAGCTGGCACGTATCTTCATATCATTAATGAAAGAGAGTGCCTTTACATTCTTGAAGAACTGCTCGTCGCTAATACGCCATGCTGCCGATGCTGATGGGAAATATCCCCAACGGTTATTCTTGCCGAAACGTGAAGAGCCATCTGTACGAATAGCAGCAGAAAGCATATATCTTCCCTCATAATTATACTGAACACGAGCCAAATAAGATGCAATAGACCACTGAGTCTTGTCAGAGCCACCCTTTGTCACAGTTCCTCCATTGACGGTTTGTATATAGTCATTTGGGTAATCCGTAGCAGTCACATTGTCTGTTTTCTTTGTTTCTTTCTGCGCTGATTGAACCAGAATCGCCGTAATATTGTGTTTCTTATTAATCGTTGTCGTATAAGTCAACTGGTTTTCAACCAACCAATTAAAGTAGAAACTTGAAGAGCTATAACCCTCTGGATTTGAAGGAGAATCATAGTAATCCTTTCCCTTCAATGGCAATGTTGACTGACGATACTTATCATTGTGAGCCCCATAATAGTCTCCACCTAAAGATAACTTATAAGACAAGCCCTTCATCAATTCCAACTCTGCATACACCTTACCAGTAATAGACATACGATCAGTAACATTCGACTGAAGTCTTGCCATTGCCACAGGGTTCATCACCTCATTGTGCTGGTAATCCGTACCTATACGCCAATAGCCATTTCCCTGAAAATTATAAGAACCATCTGCATTATACACAGGGAATGTAGGAGGCATCATTAAGGCAGACTGGACGATGCCACCTGCACCAGATGCGTCCACTGTATTTGAAGTAGAATAAGAAGGAGCAAAATTGACACCAAACTTCAGACGCTTGTGCTGACCCGACAGATTCAAACGTCCGCCATACTTTTCAAAATCAGAGCCAATAATTATACCATCTTTCTTCATGTAGTTACCAGAGACAAAATAATTGATGCTGTTAGACTTACCTGATACAGAAATATTATGCCCTGTAGTCATTGCGTTGCGGAAAATAGCATCCTGCCAATCTGTATCTGTCAAACCTTGAACACCTTCCAAATAAGGATACAAATCTGTTGGTATCTGCTGATAGCCTTTTGGGCGAACACTATTTGGATCATTCACAGAAGCACCAGGCACTTCTGAAAGATAAGCATTATTATGTGCATCCTTCACAAACTCTGCATACTCGTATGCATTCATCATATCCAACTTCTTGGATACAGTCTGAACACCTACATAGCCATCGTATGAAACAGAAAGCTTGTCGGATGTACCCTTCTTGGTAGTTACGAGAACGACACCATTAGAACCACGGCTACCATAGATAGCAGCAGCGGAAGCATCCTTCAACACCTCGACAGATTCAATATCGTTGGTATTCAAGTTGGCAAAGCCACGCTCCATAGGCACACCATCCACTACATAGAGAGGATCGCTACCTGCATTGACAGTACTTACACCACGAACTCGGATGCTCACACTTCCCTCTGGGTCACCACTTGGCACAGTTACCTGAACACCAGGCATCTTACCTGCCAATGCCTGACGGAAATCGGTAGAAGGATTATTTGCCAAAGCCTCAGCCTTCACAGAAGAAACGGCTGTAGAAACATCACGCTTCTTCTGCACACCATAACCTACTACGACAACCTCATCAAGCACCTTGTTGTCATCAGCCAAGTTGACGTTAATAGTCTCACGACCGTTCACCTTGACTTCTTGGTCTTTACAACCGATATAAGACACTGCCAACAAACCATCAGAAGGTATCTCTATAGTATAGTTACCATCCATATCGGTCACAACGCCATTGTTATTAGACCCTTTCTCCATCACGGTAGCACCAATAACAGGCTCGCCCATATCATCCTTAACGACACCATGTACTTTAATTTTCTTGCCGCGAGCTTGTGACTTAGCCTTCTGCTGTGGTTTAATGATGATATAGTTGCCATCCAACTCGTAAGTACAATTCGTACCCTTGAGCAACTGTGACAACATCCCCATTATATCATCACTTTTCTTAGTCAATGTTACTGTACGGTTAGCATCTAGCTGTGAGGAATTATAGGCAACCTTATACTTGGAAGCCTTCTCTATCTTCTCAAAAGCTGACTTGAGCGTTACTTTGTTTGAGTTAAAGCTGACATTTTGAGCCAATAAGGTCATTTGCCCTACCAACAACAAACTAAAGCATGACGCTGAAATTCGTTTTAAGTTCATATTATATTTATTTAAGTTAATAAATTCTTGCGTAGTCTGCATTAAAGACACCGCCATTTCGTTTTGCACCCAATACTTTTTTGCAAAAAAATGAAGTTTTTCTCATTTTTTTATTTTCATGTAAATTTCATACGAAAAAACTTGCAGATTCATTTATTTATGCTATCTTTGCATTTATTATCTTTGTAATTAAGAAAATGGAAATAGAAAAAGAAGTCATATTGCAGATGTCACAAGGCGACCAAAAAGCCTTTGGCACCATGTTCCGAAGGTTTTACCCCAAGGTGCATCGCTTCGTGGCCATGCTTTTGAAAAAACAGGACGACACAGATGATGTGTGTCAGTTGATATTCGAAAAAGTATGGCGCAAGCGAGAGAAATTTGCCGACATCAAGGATTTCGACTCCTATCTCTTTATATTGGCAAAATATACTGTCATCAACTATATATCTACTAAGCATATAGTGCCAATAGACATAGAGAACCTACCCGACCAATACGCAGATGTTTCTTCCCCACACGACTATGTGGTGGCAAAGGATACCCAACTGCTCATCGACATGGTGGTAGAAAATATGCCACAACAGCGACAAACCATCTACCGCATGAGCCGTGAGCAACATCTTAAAAACGAAGAAATCGCCCAACGATTGGGTATCCAAAAGAAAACCGTAGAAAATCATCTCAACTTAGCTCTTAAAGAAATAAAAAAAGCCATATATTTGATGTTTTTACTACATTTACATTGGGTGTAACGTCTTTGTAATATGTCTTAAAGAAAATTAGTAGATAAAATTATGGCAACAAAGATTAAGGATATCATTGATTTTTATTCAGGACATGAGGTGTCGGAAGGCATAAAAGAGAGGGTTCTGGAAAGGATTTCTAATTTGGAGAATGACAAGGAAGCAAACGCTGCCTTTCGGGATTTATGGAACAAGGTTGATGCTGCTTATATGGACGAAGAGGAACTTTCTGCAGCATACGCTCGATTCCGTAAGGCTGATTGTCAGCAACCAATACCAAGCAAGAGATTGTACATATTTACTTGGGCAAGGGTAGCAGCTGTGGTTGTACCCTTGCTCATGCTAATTGCATTTGCCAAAATATATGTGCAGATGGACAATCAGCTAGAAGCTTCACAAGCGGTAGTTATGATTCAAGAACATACAAACTGTGATGAGGACAAAGTTATCGCTTTGCAAGATGGTACAAAAGTAAAACTCAGTCAGAGTTCTGTGCTTCTCTACCCGTCTTCATTCAACGACAAAGAGCGCAAAGTGTTCCTTACAGGTGAAGCTTTCTTTGACATCAAGCACAATGACAAACAACCATTCCATGTAAGCACCCCTTATTTTGAAATTACCGACTTAGGAACATCTTTTGCTGTATCTTCTTACACAACTGACAAGGAAGTCTCCACCACTCTCAAGACAGGCAAGATAAAATTACAAATAGTAGGTGAAGACAAAATTTATAGCATGAATCCTAATGACCAGTTAGTATATAATATAAAGAACAAGACTATCACTCTCCATCAAGTTTCAAAAAGTAATGATGGCATGAGTTGGAAGAACAAGCAAATAGATCTCAATGATGTGACTATGGTAGAAGCTACTAACATCATGAGCAAGGTATATGGCGTTAAGTTCTCTTTCCGTTCACCACGTTACCAAAACACAAAGATTACTGTTCACTTCTATCGTGGCGAAAGTCTTGCTGGAGCTATGGCTATCGTGAAAAATCTGATTCCTGACTTGAAGTATGAGATAAAGAACGATGAAGTTATTTTGGAATAAAGTCTCATATTTCCAATAGAGAGGAACTAAATTGCATCCATGTACTTTGAATCAATTTCTTTATAAAAAAAGGGTGATATTTTACCTAA
>DKCU01000111.1:0-15371 GCA_002451555.1 Candidatus Segatella albertsiae | reverse complement strand
TTAGGTAAAATATCACCCTTTTCCTACTTTTTACGGAAAAAATATGTTATATTTGCACCACAGAAAGTGCATATAAGACTAAAATATGCACTTTCCATGGTGCAAATATTGAGAGAATCTGCACCTTTGAAGGTGCATAAACAAGAAATTATGGATATTACATTAATAACTTTTATGAAAGAACAACTTGAACTTGTAGAGTTAAGGTTCAAGCGATATATGTACGACAAGTTACCTTGGAATGCAAGACTTGTCGGACTGATGGGACCACGTGGAATAGGAAAGTCAACACTGGTATTGCAACATATCAAGGAACTGGACGAGACTACGAAATCAAAATGTTTGTATGTCTCGGCAGACCATAGTTATTTCACGACACATACTCTTGTAGATACAGCCGACCAATTTGTTCGTGAAGGTGGAGAGTGGTTGTTTATAGATGAGGTTCATAAGTATGATGGATGGTCTAAGGAACTCAAGCAAACATACGATTCCCATCCAGAGCTTCATGTGTTCTTTACAGGTTCTTCTGTGCTAGATATTCTTCATGGAGAGGCAGACTTAAGCAGAAGAGCATTGCTGTTTGACATGCAAGGACTTTCTTTCCGAGAATATCTTGAACTTTTTCATGAAGTAAAGACACCCGTAAGAACTTTGTCTGAAGTATTGAATGGAGATGTGCGGATAGACGGTGTTTTGCATCCGTTACCATTTTTTATGCAGTACCTTCGTGAAGGCTATTATCCATTCTCTAAGGAGGGATATTTTCAACAAAGATTGCAACAGGTGATACGCTTGACTATGGAGGTTGACATTCCTCAGTATGCTAACATGTCACCCGCAACTGGAAAGAAACTTCGTAGGATGCTTTCCATCATAGCAGGCAATGTGCCATACAAGCCAGAGGCAACTGGTTTGGCAAATGAGTTGAAGGTTAGTCGCAACGATATTCCTTCGTTCTTGATGCATATGGAAAAGGCAGGAATGATAGGGCAACTTCGTGATGAGACTGGTGGCATGCGTGGATTAGGAAAAACCGAAAAAGTCTATTTGGACAATACAAATCTCATCTATGCACTTTCGGGGGAAAATGCCAACATAGGAAATGTTCGTGAGACCTTCTTCTATAACCAAACTCGTTTAAACCAAGATGTTGTTTCTTCTAAAGTGTCTGATTTTGCTATCGGAAAATATACCTTTGAGGTTGGTGGTGCAAAGAAAAGTCACAAGCAAATCAAGGATGTCAAGAATGCCTATATCGTCCGTGATGATATGGAGTATGCCAATGGTGACATACTGCCCTTGTGGAGTTTTGGATTGTTCTATTAGAAGCCAAGTTCGTGCAGCAGCCCACTACATTCTGTTATTTTTACATTTATAGTTCTGAGTTCCTCATATTTTCAAAGTGGTAGCAAACTTCATGAGAATACGCAATTTACAAGCATCTTTATATCTACTTGGTTATCAATAGATTAGTATATCCACAAGAAATATTCGAAAATCAGATAGCCTATGGTTGTACGACCACTCATGCTATAGTCGTACAACCATACCCTACATAAACGTACAACATGAAAACTAAAGACGTACAACTATAAGCCTCATAGTCGTACGTCTTTAGAAAAATATATTGGCAAAAAGAGCATTTTATGACAATACGAGTGTAGAAGAAGTGTATTTATCCATCCTATTTCAAGGAAATCAGAGTGAGAGTTTTTTGTTAGTTTTTTATGACAAAAACTACTTATTATCTACTCTTTGTTCGCTCTCTTTCCTTCTTTTACACCAATATTTACTCTTCCGTATAAAGCACTTGAATCATGGTCTGTCCCACTGCCTTCAACACGTTCTTGTCGAGATGAGCCATGTCATCGCTCACCGTGTGCCAAGTAGGTCCGAAGCTACTCTGTTGGCAATCTGGATAATAAGCGATCACATCAATGGTAGGAATCTTAGCCTTCTCATTGACAGGTATGTGATCATCGGTAATCATACCACCATCGCTCTTAGGGAAATAACTGCCGAAACCAGCCTGGCGAGCTGCACTCCATACCTTCTTGACTATAGCAGAGGCATACTGCATGGACATTCCCTCACGATAGAACTTGGCACCTTGTCCTCCTACCATGTCAAGCAAGATTCCAAAGCGTGGCACATAACCTTCCGCCTTGTTCTCGCTCCAATACTGTGCGCCCAATGCCCAAGAGTCTCCACTATCCTGCACATCAGCCCATTGTGGAACACCCCAATCCTCGGTATCGAAACAAACGAAATCGACACCAATGGCAGGATTCAACTTCTTATCGGCCTGCAACTGGCGAGCTATCTCCAACATCACTGCCACGCCACTGGCACCATCGTTGGCAGCCATCACTGGCTTGTGCCAATTCGTGCTATCAGGGTCATTGTCTGCCCAAGGGCGACTATCCCAATGGGCACAAAGCATGATGCGAGTGGTAGCCTTTGGATTGTAACTGGCGATGATGTTGGTATTCTTCAATACCGTTCCATCATACCCCTTCAAATCAGCCTTCTGAGTAGCTACCTCACATCCGAACTGCTTGAACTTTTGCACAATCCACTCACCGCACTTATCGTGCGCCTCGCTATTCATCGTGCGAGGTCCGAAATCACACTGCACCTGACAGTAAGCCAAGGCAGAATCCGCATTGAAAGCTGGTCCTACAGGATTCAACTTCTCTGCTTCCTCCACCTCCTCGACCTCAGGAGAAGCACTACCTTGCGTAGCCTTATATGCGTATGCGCCACCGATAATAGCAGCAGCCAACACGCCTATCATAATCTTCATCTTCTTTGTCATCTTTCTTTTCTCGTCTAAAAAGCATTTGAATTCTTCACTCTTCGTTCTTCCCTCTTCCCTTACCTTACCGCCTGTACCTGAGCCATGACTCTGAGCCAGTTTCCGCCCCATATCTTGGCGATGTCTTGTTCACTGTACTTACGACGGAGCAACTGAATCGTGAAATTGATTAGTTCTGAGGAATTGGCGAGTCCACGTATTCCGCCATCCCCATCGAAGTCGGTGCCCAGACCTACATGGTCGATGCCCATGATGTCAATGGCATGTTCAAGATGTGCGATGGCATCCATGATGTCTGCCTCACCCTCCTTGCGAAGGAAGCCATGATAAAGCGTAGTATGAGCCACACCTCCCTTGGCAGCAAGCGCACGCATCTGGTCATCCGTCAGGTTGCGAGGTACATCGCAAAGAGCCTTGCTGCTGCTATGGCTGCACACGATTGGCAACTTACTGATTTCCAAGGCATCATAGAAACTCTTCTCGCCACCATGGCTCAAATCTACCATGATGCCCAGACGGTTCATCTCCTGGATAACCTTCTCACCAAAGCTACTCACACCATTGTGGGTATTACAGCCACGAGCACTGTCACAAATATCGTTGTCGCCATTATGGCAAAGAGTGATATAGACAATGCCACGCTGTGCGAAATGCTTCACATTGGCAATGTCATGTCCTAGGGCAAGACCATTCTCGATACCGAGCATGATGCTCTTTCTTCCCTTGCGCTTGTCACTATAAAGGTCGGAAGGTGTACGGGCAATGCTCAGATAGTTGCTGTTCTTGCTTACGATTTCCTCTATCTTATCGAAAATCAAGTCAGCATACTGAGTAGGTCCATCCACAGGGAAATCCACTTTGCTGCTGAATGTCTCGCCCATCTTCGGCTGTGGCAGATAAGCCACCATCGTAGTGGCATCTTGGTGTCCATCGGTCATCTTGTGTAAATCCACCAAGATACGGCTGTACCGATGGTCGAAACGGATGCCTTGTGGGAAGAACATCGGTGTGTCGCAATGGGTGTCGAGGGTCAAGATGCGTTTATGCAGTTGCTTCGCCTCATAAAACTCGTTCGCCTGCCCCACAAGCCATTGGAATATCTTCAGTCCTTCCTCTTCCAACCACTCAGGATGCCACTGCACACCAAGGATAGACTTATATTCACTGCTCTCCACTGCCTCGATGATGCCATCGGTCGATTTGGCGATGGTACGCAACTTACTTCCCGGCGCACTCACTGCCTGATGATGGAAGGAATTGACAAATATCTTTTCGCTATTATATATATTATATAAGGTAGAACCTTTCACGATTTGCACACTATGCGTAGGTTCCTCACGGTCGGCATCCTGTGAGTGCTTCACCTCTTGCTTGATGTCTTGCTCCACCTTTCCACCCAAAGCAATCGCCAAGGTCTGGATACCACGACAGATTCCCAACATAGGAATCTGACGATTATAAGCCAAACGGACAAGCAAGAACTCAGCCAAGTCACGTTCCCGATTGATGTTATGGAGCTTAGGCGAAGGTTCCTCGCCCATCCACAAAGGATTATGGTCGCCACCACCCGACAAGATGATGCCATCCAAATGTTCCAAGGTATTGACGATGGCATCCGTGTCGGCAACAGGAGGAATGATGACAGGCGTAGCGCCTGCCGCAATCACTTGTTTATAATAACGGTCACGAAGCGTGGCATCAACACCCTCGTAATTGGCAGTGATACCAATCATGGGCTGATGCTTCGCTTCGGGAAAAACAGAATACACACCCTTCAAGTGTGAATCCAAATCAAATGTTTCCATTTGTTTACCTTTAAACAAACTATTTTTTATTCGTCTTCCAAGATGACAGGAATCTCACGCTTGATGCTCTGCTCCAGAGAGATGAGCGTCTCGGTGGAAACCACACCAGGGATAGCCTGCAACTTATTGTTGAGCAAGTCCATCAACTGCTCGTTATCACGGGCATAGAGTTTGATAAGCATGGTATAAGAACCTGTCGTGAAGTGACACTCCACAATCTCTGGTATGTTCTGAAGACGCTCCACCACCTTCTTGTACATATTACCACGCTCCAAGTTCAAGCCCACGTATGTACAAGTAGAATAGCCCAAGCTCTTCGGGTTGACATCGAAGCCACTACCCGTGATGAAACCTGCCTCCATCAAATGCTGTACACGCTGATGGATAGCGGCACGAGACACGCCGCACTCTGCTGCTACGTCCTTGAAAGGAATGCGAGCATTCTTGGAAAGGATGCCCAATATCTTTCTGTCAAGATTGTCTATTTTCTCCATTTTTATCTGTTTTATATTATTGTATCTTAGATGGTATTATCTTATACCAGATAGCAAAATTAGGAAAAACTATTGGAATAAGCAACAAAAAGCACGATTATTTTGCAATAATCGTGCTTTTTGTTAGTTTTATATGCTTTTTTAACAACTCATTTCGTTTTTGGCGACATTTTAGGAATGCTTCTGCAAATACCGAAGTTACTTCTTTCTTTTCTTAACAGAAGAAACTTTCTTAGCAGAAGTCTTGGAAGCTGTCTTCTTCTCAGAACCTACAGCTACGTTGCCTTTCAATTCACCTGCAGGCTCAGCTGGCTTTGCCTCTGGCTTCACAATGTTTACCAGTTCCAAGTCGAATACCAAAGCTGAGTATGGAGGAATCTGACCAGCCTGGCGAGCACCATAAGCCAACTCCTGAGGAATATAGACTTGCCACTTACTGCCCACTGGCATCATGGTCAAAGCCTCTGTCCAGCCCTTGATGAGGTTGCCAGCCTTGAACTTGTCCGTCTTGTTGCCGCCATGCTTAGAAGTAGCGTCGAAGACAGTACCGTCTATCAAGCGACCCTCGTAGATAACCTCTACCTCGTCGCTTGCCTTTGGCACCTCGCCTGTACCCTCGGTAATCACCTTATACTGCAAACCACTAGGCAAAACCTTGACACCTGGCTTCTTGGCATTCTCTGCCAAGAATCTCTCACCAGCACCTGCCAAAGCCTCCTGTTGGAAAGCCTCAGCCTTCTTAGGTGAGAAGTAGGTTGTATCACTTGCCAACGCAGCCATAAATCCTTCCTGGAAAAGTGCATGACTGATAGAATCGCCAGTACTCTTCAACTCATCCTTGGTTCCGGGATAGATACGCTTCTCCACCATCTTGGCGATTTCCATACCTGCGGAATAAGCTGTTGTCTGCGCATTGATGCCCATGGCAAGAGCATCCTTGTAGCCACGGATAAAGTTCTCCATGTAAGCAGTATCCACCTGATAGGCTTGCTGGAGATAGTTAAACAAGCCACGAGTGGCATTGACACCTGCGGCATAACTCAAAGAGTCTGTTGACGTCTTCAATGTGATCGGAGCAACAACCGCCTTTCCCTTGTTCTTGTCTTTCTTGCTTGCAGCACTTGCTGTAAACAAAGAAGCACTCGCCGCGAGGACGAGTGCTGTCATTATCATTTTGTTCATTTATCTAAGTCCTCTTTTTATCTGAGTTCCCACAAAAACAAATTACTTGCTACCTACAGCAACCAACTCAATCTTGAAGATGAGCACTGAGAATGGCTTGATCTGACCTTGCTCACGCTCGCCATAAGCCAACTGCTGAGGGATGTAAACCTCCCATACAGAACCTGCTGGCATGTGAACCAAAGCGTCTGTCCAACCCTTGATAACCTGGTTGGCACGGAGGTCAACAGGCTCGCCACGCTTGTAAGAAGAGTCGAATACCTTGCCATCGATAGTCTTGCCCTCATAGTGTACCTTTACCATGGAAGTATCCTTAGGCATAGGACCATTGCCTTCCTTGATAACCTTGTACTGAACACCAGAAGGAAGAGTTACAACACCTGGCTTCTTCTTGTTGGCTGCAAGGAACTTCTCACCAGCCACCTTGTTAGGACCATATTGCTTTTCCATAGCCTTAGCCTTGATAGACATCATCTTGGCCTGTGCTGTCTGTGTAGCCTGGTCGATAGTCATCAAGCCCTTCTTGCCTGTAGTACCAGTAACGAAACCAGCCATGAAGTTCTTCAAAGAGATTGTCTTGGTTGAATCCTCACCAAATACCTCGTGATTGATGCCCTTCACCATCTGGTTGGAAATCTGCTGACCAATCTGGATACCTGCATAATAAGCAGCCTTCTTCTTGTCATCGCCAGCGTTAGCACCATCATTGAGACCCTTGATGAAATCGTCCATATAGGCAGTATCAATCTGCAAACGATCACTCAAGTACTCTTTCAAGCCCTGGGTCTGTGCCATACCCATAGCATAACTCAAAGTATCCACCTCGTCCTTGAGGTCTGCCTTTGGAGTAGAATTGCCACAGCTTACCATTGTTGCTGCTGCAGCCAAAGCCATCATGGCTCCGAAAAATAACTTTTTCATCTTTCTTTATATTTTTGTCTTTGTTCTCTATTATATAAAAATGTATAAATTTCCTATGCAGGAAATCTTGATTACTTAACAGCAACCAACTCTACATCGAAGATCAATGCTGAGAATGGAGGGATGGATGCACCTGCGCCACGCTCGCCATAACCCAACTGGTAAGGGATGAAGAAACGATACTTGGCACCCTCTGTCATCAACTGAAGACCCTCTGTCCAACCAGCGATAACCTGATTCAATGGGAAGGTAGCAGTCTGACCACGGTCATAAGAGCTATCAAACTTAGTACCATCGATCAAAGTACCCTCATAGTGGCACTCCACCTTGTCGGTAGCCTTAGGAGCCTTACCGTTGCCCTCACGCAACACCTGATATTGCAAACCACTCTTCGTAGTGATGACACCTTCCTTCTTGCCATTCTCGGCGAGGAACTTCTCACCTGCCTCCTTGGCAACCTTGCCCTTCTCGGCAGCGGCAGCCTGAGCCTTAGCCTCTTGCTCGGCGAAGAAATTCTGTACCAACTCTTGAGCCTCTTGCTCGCTCATCTGCAACTTGTCTGCAATTGCATCCTTCACAGCCTGTGCGAAATCATCGATATTCAAACTTTCAGCTCCCATAGAAGCCAACTGGCGACCGATGCCGATGCCAAGAGCATAACTTACTTTGTCCATAAAATTTATCTATAACTTTTGATTAATAATCTTATACATGTTTTAAAACGAGTGCAAAGATAGTGTAAATCGAAGACAAAACAAAATAAAACGTTAAGTTTTATATTTTTTTTGTTGAGATACAGCCTATCTTATGAAAAGATACGACAAATCGGGCTATACCCCCCACAACTGAGGGTGAGGTTCTATGTGTTGAAAAAGAATGTATAAATCGATGCCTAATCCACACTTCTTGCAGGTGGTCCGGATAAAGTTCAAAGAGTATTTTCATTTCCTTCTTTTGGAAATCTGTCCAGTCGTTTCCACTCTTCAATAGAGGATAACGTATATGGGTCAACAAGTCAAGCAAGGTTTCCCCATTGCTTAACTTCTCAGGCTCAAACTTCTCATTCTTACGTTTACGTGGTCTTCCTAGCTTTTTACCATTCTTACTATATTTGAGTTCATGCGTTTGTGCATACTTGGCTCTGTTCTTTGCTCTGCGCTCCTGGTGTCTCTTAAATTCACGTTCTTGTCTCTTGCGTTCGGTACGAGCCGCTCGTTTTAGCTTCATGCGCATTTCCTCCACACCCTTACCTGCCAATTGCATAATGTGGAAGCAATCAATGACAATCTCCGCATTTGGAAAGCACGTCTTGACGATGCCAAACATGCTGTCAGAGAAATCCATTGTGATTTCTTTTGCTGCAAGATGCTGTTCCTCTGGAAGTTTCAGAAATTGCTTTGATACTTCTTTTACCGTTGTACCCTTGACAGCACCTACAAGGGTCCCATGTTTTCCATGCCCCTCCTTATTAGTAAGGAAAGTGTATAGGTCATGGTGCTGCATAGACTCGTCAAGGCTGAAATGCTCACCCATATTCTTTTCCAGTAAGACCCAATCTCCAGCATGGTCTCTCTGTTCCCAGTTGTAAAAGTCGCTTAGATGATCCTTGTAGGCACGTTGAAGTATTTTGCCGTCAGTCTGGAAGAATCGCCCCACGCATTGGGCCGTCACAGGGTAAGCATCCAACCATTTCTTTAAAAAAAGCTGCAAACTCAACAGAGTAGTTGGTTCCATCTGCGACCAACGGCTGACTTTCTAGAATATGGCTTTTGCCTTCTGGCGTTAACCATCTTCGGCGGCGAACGTGCAAGGCGACTTTAGACTCACGCTGAGGAAAGTCATTGAACACACGAGGCTCGGTAAAACCGTTTGGCTTGAGGTCATGCCAAACCTTATCACAGAGGTCACGCTCATCCAGGTAAATGTGAAGGATGCGTATTTCGGTATTGGTCTTATCCATAACACCTGTACGCTCTTCCTCTACCTTGGTTACTTCAAATGTATCCAAGATTCCTTTAGGAAGCATGTAGCGTACTAAAATTTCGTAATCGAATGTAGAAGTTTTCTTTGCCATACTGCAAAGGTAATACTTTTTTTGATTTATGTATCGTATGGTCAAGATATTTTGGTCAGGAGGGGTTGTTCATCCACGGACAATCTCCCCTGAGCCATACTTTCATACAACTTCTATTTTTAAGTTATAGTTAAAGAACGATTGGCTATTGAATTTATTGCATTGAATTGCAGCATAATCAGAAACCGCACAATAATCAACCGATTCTTATCCACGGATTACATTAGTACATTTTTAAATAATTGTCAAAACCAATGGAATAATATAATTGCTTATCTTGTTTAATTATATTCATGGCATCTGTAGGTATCTTACTTGATCTATATTTAATGCCACGTTTTGAAAGTTCATTTATTACTAATAATTTATATTTAAATTGAAAAGAGTTAATAGGATATATACAGTACCTTAACATATGACAAATATCTACATCTACCGACGAAGAATTTGAAAAATTTATCTCACTAAATTTTGAGTGTACGTTATACCCATGAGTAATAAGGTAATACAAAATGTCCATTCGATCCGCAAAGAATGCTGCTTCTGCTGCACCACCGATTGTTGTGTCAGTTTGATAATTGACATCTGCACCTTTTGCTATTAATAATTTAACTTTTTCAAAATCAATAAAGACAGCTTCATATAGAGCAAAACTTCTTGCTTTTACATCATTTTCTAAATTGTCTTTGGTTTTTCCACATTCTGTAGAATTAGGATTCCCTCCAAATTCCAGTAATAAACTTAGTATCTTTACAGAAGGTTTACTGAATCTGGAAGCAATTAAAACAGCATTTTGTCCACTTGATTTATTTTTACTATCTGTAATATTAGGATTAGCCCCTAATGATAATAATTCCGCAACAGATTTTTCCTTATTGTTTCGAACGGCTAACATTAGAAGAGTTTGACCATATGTTTCCTCTTTGAAATCAACTGGAATTTTCTTGCAGACTATTTGTTTTCTTATTTCTACAACATCTTCTTTTTCGACAGCAACAGCTAAAGGCCAAGCTGCTGTATTTTCAAAAAGGTGGAAATCGTCACCTAAAAGTTTTTCGTTGCTATTAAAACTGCATGAACTTAACATAAGCAACAATAAAAATATAATGACTTTAAATTTCATTTCGATTAAAATTAAGGCATATCCCCTGTAACGAATTTACAGAGGATATGCGTTTTTTAGAATGGATAATTATTACTTTGGATAAATAGATTTTGGGCTTTTTTATTAAGCATCAGAACTTTATCGCGGATTAACTCTGCATCTGATCTATAAAAATTCTCAATGCTATGCCCCAAGAACGATCTTCTTTCAAACCAAAAATATTTTGTTCCATTAGCTCTAACACCAAACTGCCTTTGAATAAAATCCAATTCATCATTTACATGAATATAAGCATCAATTTTGGCAGATTTATTAGGAAATATAGTTAAAGGGCTAACCCAAGCAGCATTAAATGTTATTGCATGCTTTTTAGTTTTATATGCATTAGCCGCAGCCATACCTCCGCCTAAAGAATGACCAACAAATGTTAATTCTTTTCCTTTTAAAGATTTGCTTATAATGTTGGCATTCCTCATTGATATATCATACTGTTCTGAATTTCCTGCAATTTGTTTTATATTATTACTCCAATCGTTAAGTTCCTTAAAGTCTGTACCTGCTGTTGCATAAACATATTCAACCTTTCCATTTTGAGTACGTTCATACAAGGCTGATTTGAATCCACTTGCATTATCTATATATCTTACACCTTTTATATTTAGAGAAGATAATTTCCAACCGCCTATTAGGTTTACATGTTCATTTCTATAAACATGATTTGCAATTCTGGCAGCTTCTTCTTCAGTTGGTTCCAATCCTAATATGTCAATATATCTAACAGGATTGTCTATGCAATAATTATAAGAACTCGTATTTGGAAACTTCTCGGCAATAGGATCTAAATTATCCACAGACTCAGTCTTGGGTCATAGTACCTTGCTCCATAGTAATACAATCCCGTTTCCTCATCAAATTCCTTCGCATTGAAAAGATAAGGTGTATTCCAAATGTTGTTGCGCTCCTCAACGAACACTTCACCGAAAGGAACATACTCTATATGCTGTACCACCTCGCCGTCAAGGTTGGTGATGTAGCTACTACTACCCAAATGGTCAGGGTGGTAGTAGAACTGCATCTTCTCGTATGCATCACCTTCTTGGAAGTTATTCTTTGCTGCTCTCGCTAAAGCCTGGACCTGCGCAGCTTCCAAGCTGCCATCATTGCAGCAGAAGCCCTTGCCGTCCACATAGTCGTTGTTGTCCTCGCCATTGTACGGCACTGCAAAGATAGTGCAAACCGAATGCAATGAAGCTCGCTTCAATTGCTGAGGTGCAGCCTATCTTATCTAAAGGTAGCATAATTATCCTTAATAACCTGCAACTGTTGAGCATATTTAACCTTATAATCAACAGAAAGGCCGTCAGTCTCGCTACCTGCATACTGGATGCGGCGTGGGTCTGAGCCGTAAGAATCGAAGTCTCCAATCTTGGAAACGACACGCTGACTACCAATATAGATGTGCTTGGTGTAGCGTCCGCCTTGATTAGCAACCAAATATGGACTTACATACAACGAGAACTTGGCTGTATTCGTGCGACCTCCTGCAAACTCAGAGTTCACATAAACTTGGTCGCTCTCGCCAGAAGTCTTCACTGTGCGCTCACCGTCAGCATCATACCAATAATTGGTCACGAAACCGTTATCATCAGAAGCGAGGAGACGGTTCTCCTCATCCCATTTGAGTTTGCGTTCCGTGGTCTTCTCGTCAGCCACGCCATCCTTCTTGGTACGGCTTGTGTTGACATAAACAAGATTACCGTTTGCATCATACTCGTAGGCATGATTGTTGCTCACATTCTCGCTCTCAGAAGGAGTTTCCTCCGTGCGGTAGTTCACATCATTCACGTTTGCAAGTTGGAATTTCTTCCCAGTGTCAGTTCCATAGGTGTATGACAAATCATAACCTGCATTCAATGTACCATTAAACTGCACTTTGTTCTGCGTGAGTATCTGACGCTTCGATGTGATACGGTGCATGTTGTCGTAGCCCATCGCAAGGGTGTAGCTTGCCGTCTTGTTGTCAGCACCTGTATAAGTACCAGTTGCACTAACGAGACGGTAGAGGGCATCGTATGTATAGGTATGCGCCATCTGTCCGCCAGCCTTGCCACTCTGTGGAACTGACGCACCGTTTACCACGCTGAGCACATTGCTCACCGCATCGTAAGTGTAGGCGTTATCCATGATGGTGTTGCCACCACTGTTCACATTGAGGTTCTGCAATCTGCGACGCTGTGGGTCGTAGGTGTAGAATGTCTCAGCACCGTTGCAGTACTTCAAGTATGTACGCTGCTCAAACTTGTCATAGCCAATCTTGCTCACATAGTCGTAGCCGTATGACTTGTATCCATGCACCTTTTCAAGCTGACCGCCGAGATTGTAGGAGTAAGTGATTTTCTCCTCATCAGGATAAATCATCTCCAACAGACGGTTGTGACTGTCATAAGTCCATTGCGTCACGTAGGTTGCTATCGCCTGGTTAGGCACAATCATCGTGCGGCGGGTCTTGGTGACTTCGCCCATGTCATAAGTAGAGGTTGTTACATTGCCCTCCGTGTCGGTGACACGAACAAGACGCTGTATGCCGTCATACTCAAACGATGTGGTAATCTCACCGTCAGGACCGCTCTTCTGAATGGTCTTCACCGTCTTGCCACTTCCGTTGGTATGGGTAGCCTGGACATGGAAAATATTTCAAAGAAGCAAAAAGGATCATATCCTCTGATATTCCCGATTGAAGTTTAAGGCGGTTTATAGCCTTGTTTTGTTGATACTTTCATCTATTTTTTTGTTTTTATGTTATAGCTAAAGAACGACTATCTATTAATTTTATTGCATAAAATTACATCATTATTTCCCAAAATGAATAATACAACAACCATGGTTAAACGGCTGTCACACCAAGCAGGGACAACTTGGCGACACGCATATTCAAGTCGTATATGCTTTTCCGCCAAAGGTGTGTCTCTGCATTCCTGCTCTCCATCCTGCTTCTGTCGCGCCATTCAAATAGGCCGATTACTATGGTACATCCTACGACGATGGTGACAATCGTTATGCCAAAAGCCATCCATCGGCAGACATGCCCGGTCTGTTTCTTGCGTTCCATTTTGTTGCTGATTTTTATGATTCTACTACATTTTGATAAGATTTAATTTGTTTGAACTGGCAAAGTTACGGTTGGAATGTCACAATCAAGAATTTTCGCAGCATTTATAACAACTTTTATGTTATAAACGACGCTTGGCGAATTGACTGTATAGGATTCTTCATATAATCTTTTTGTTGTTTCTTAAGTCGCTTTTAAAATAATAAGGCGAAATGGTTATAACCACTTCGCCTTATTTTAGATGATGATTATCATAGGCTTTTCCATTTTATTAGATAAAGCTCTGATATCCAAGAATTGATGTGAATTGATATACAAACAACTGCAATCGCTAACATCCCAAAAGCTATTTTTGACAACACACTGTCTTCTTGAAATTTTCGTTCGATTTTTTCGTATATAGGAAGATAATAATGATATGTCAACCAGTATAAAGCCCCCCATATGATTATGCCAATTATTGTTGCAGTATTCACAGGAATATCTATATCCATCCAGCATAGAAATTGTAATCTAATTATGCTAATTAGTGGAAGTGCAACTAAAAGCGATATAATTCCCGTTATGCTGATTATGGGATTCCATGAATGACTTACTTTTAGAATTCCTTCTATTATAACATAAAAAGCATAATAAAGACAATGTAGTCCTTTCTTAATATATTGTGATACCAAGTCTGTCATATTCTTGAAGAGTTTTTTCTATTGGCGTAAAATCCTTTGTGTATGGATTTATTCTTATTCTAAAATCAGGATCATTAGTCAACCATTGACCAACATCTTCAATAAGAGATCCCAGACTATACCCAATACTTGCAGCAGCTCCATATACGCCAAAAAATCCGCTTACATTAAATGCTTGATCTCGAGCATATTTATTTTTTAAATAACGCTGCATGTTTGGTCCCCAATTTTGTTTTAATGTTTCATTATATTCAAGATGGGTTGCTATTATACTAATGCCTGTTAGGGTATTAGACGCATAACCAAGTTTGGTACTTTTAGCTTTTGCTAAATTTCTTGAACCAGTATATTGATTTGGTCCTCGTCCAGAGAGTCCTTGATACAGTTTGTAATTCTTTCCTCTCCATATGTCAAAGGTCTTGCTATATTGAGTTTCTTTCATGTATGATACACCGACTCCACTTACATATAAAGCAGAACTCCAAGATGGACCTTTGTCTCCAAAATATCGAGTAAGTACAGAACCTGAAGAATAAGCATCCGTTCCATTTTCGTTCAAAGAAATAAACCATTGCCCACTTGCACGATCCATATGAACTGGAGCGTTGTTAAACTTCTCAGCCGCTTTACGTGCTTCTTGTTCTGTTTCATACAGTCCTGTTGGGTCAATAAATCTAACTGGATTATTATTGCTAATTTTATAAGCCGTTTTATTCGGCATTAATTCAGCTAACATATCTGTAGACATCCACAAACTCACCCTTGGGTCATAGTACCTCGCCCCAAAGTAATACAATCCAGTCTCCTCATCGAATTCCTTCGCATTGAAAAGATAAGGCGTGTTCCAAATGTTGTTGCGCTCCTCAACGAACACTTCACCGAAAGGTACATACTCGATGTGCTGCACCACCTCGCCGTCAAGATTGGTGATGTAACTACTGCTACCCAAATGGTCAGGGTGATAGTAGAACTGCATCTTCTCGTATGAGTCGCCCTCTTGGAAATTGCTCTTCATTGCTCTTGCCATTACACGTGCCTGCGCTGCCTCCAAGCTGCCGTCATTGCAGCAGAAGCCCTTGCCGTCCACATAGTCGTTGTTGTCCTCGCCATTGTACGGCACTGCAAAGATAGTGCAAACCGAATGCAATGAAGCTTGCTTCAATTGCTGAGGTGCAGC
>DKCU01000104.1 GCA_002451555.1 Candidatus Segatella albertsiae | reverse complement strand
CCCTTTCAGGGCGCATTAAATCCATGCCATCTACCCAGGGCGTTGCCCTGGGCTTGGAGCTTTTGGGCTTTCAGCCCGTCTCAACCGTACAGGACGAATAATTTTCTAAAATAAAATTAAAATGATGAAGAAAAGAACTTGGAGAAAACAACATAAATGGCTAGGACTTGTCATGTGCTTTTTCATGCTCATGTTCTGCTTATCGGGCATCTTGCTCAATCATCGCTCGCTCATCAAGGATGTGAACGTGAGCAGGAAGTATCTGCCAGGTAGATATGAATATCATGATTGGAACGGTGGTTTGCTGAGGGGAACAATCCGACTAAATGACAATTCTGTTTTGCTCTATGGAAATGGAGGCATCTGGTTGACCGACTCCAAGGCTTCTTCCTTCATCGACTTCAACCAAGGCTTGCCGATAGGTGCGGATGATCGACAAATCAGGAATATCGTAAAGATGCAAGACATCCTCTTTGCCGTTTCTCCCTTCGGGCTTTACCGCTATGGCGAGCATGGGGCTTGGCATGAAGTGAAAATACCATTGGTTGACGGCGAGAAGTTGAGCGACATCGCTTCTCACGGCGATACCTTGTTGGTACTGAGCCGTTCCTTTGTCTATACGGCTCTTCCGCCTTATACCACCTTCAAGCGCATACAGGTTCAAGCACCAAAGGATTATGACGGCAAGGTGACGGCGTTCCGCACGGTTTGGTTGCTTCATAGCGGCGAACTCTTCGGGATGGCAGGGAAGTTGGTGGTCGATGCCATCGCCATCATCTTGGTGCTGCTCTGCGTTACGGGCTTCGTGTTCTGGTTGAGGCCGAAGCGCAAAACGCTGTTGCAGATTTCGCTCCAACTGCATGACAAGATAGGAAGATACACCATCATCCTCACGCTCTTGATAGCCCTGACGGGGTGGTGCCTTCGTCCGCCAGTGATGATAGCGCTGGTATTGAACAAGATTCCTGCCCTTCCTGGTACCACGCTGAGGAGCGAGAACCCATGGAACGATAAACTGCGCATGGTACGATATGATGAAGCTTTACACGATTGGCTCTTATCGACATCGGAAGGTTTTTATTCCTTGAATCTAGGCATGGCATCTCATGTAGGTACGGCTTCGGTGAGGAAGATAACTTCCGCCCCGCCAGTCAGCGTGATGGGCTTGAATGTGTTGCAGAAAGATGGAAAAGGCAGATGGCTTTGCGGTTCGTTTTGTGGCTTGTTTGTTTGGGACAGACAGCATGCGAAAGCCATCGACTACTTTACCGGCAAGCCTGCGCCCAAGAAATCTGGTGCTCCGTTTGGGCAGAAAGCCATCGCTGGGTTGAGTCAGGATTTTGAAACTGTCCCCAACTTGAAAGAAACCCGTGCGGCAAAACAAGTAGCATCAAAACATGATGCATCACAAACTGAAACTGTCCCCATTGTTACCGCCGAGTATTACGAGGGAACCTCTGCGATAGCCCAGCCTGCGAGCATGAACCAGCTCCCGATGTCGCTTTGGAACGTGGCGTTGGAAGTGCATAGTGGCAGAATCTTCATCGGAAGCATCGCCACCTACGTCTTCATCTTCGTAATGGGCATCCTCGCCCTCTGGTGCCTTTGGTCGGGCTATAGAATCAGGTTGGCGAAGAAAAGGAAAAATAGATTTGGACAGAAGCCCAAAAGCACCAAGGGGAATGTGTCATAAGTCATACCCAAAGCGCCCTGAAAGGGCAATCTGCACCTAGCCCAGGGCATCGCCCTGGGTAATGATTGCATCCTCAAAGTCGCCCTGAAAGGGCAAAAGCATTGGGCATGAGATGCTTTTGCCCTTTCAGGGCGACTTTTTAAAATACTATTATAACCCAGGGCGTTGCCCTGGGCTAGGTGCTTCTGGGCTTTCAGCCCGTTTCAACCATATAGCTTGAGATCTTTCGATGCGATAAAATCGAAAACGATAAAGGAAGTATGATTAAAGCAATAAAGGGAGCATGTCAATCGCTGACACGCTCCCTTTTAAGGTTTTATTTCATACCTATTTTAACATAGACTTTCTTAGAGAGGATACTCCTCGAAAGCATAGAGTACAGTACTTAAGTAACGCTCACCTGTATCAGGCAAGAGGGCAACAATCTTCTTGCCCTTGTTCTCTGGGCGTTTGGCAATCTCGGTGGCAGCGAAGGCAGCTGCACCAGAAGAAATACCCACCAAGAGACCCTCAATCTGTGCCAACTCACGACCTGCCTTGATGGCATCGTCGTTCTGTACATCGAATACCTCGTCGATATACTCAGGAGAGTAAGTCTTAGGGATGAAGCCGGCGCCGATGCCCTGAATCTTGTGAGGACCGCTCTGACCGCCATTCAACACAGGAGAAGTAGCTGGCTCTACGGCGATAATCTTCACGTTAGGGTTCTGCTCCTTCAAGTATTTGCCGATACCAGAGATGGTTCCGCCCGTACCTACACCAGCTACGAAGATGTCGATCTTGCCATCGGTGTCTTCCCAAATCTCAGGACCCGTGGTAGCATAGTGCTTGGCAGGGTTGGCAGGGTTCTCGAACTGCTCCAGGATAACAGAGCCAGGGATGGAATCGCGGAGTTCCTCGGCCGCCTTGATGGCACCAGGCATTCCGTCCTTGCCGCTAGTCAACTTTACCTGTGCGCCGTAAGCCTTTACCAGATTTCTGCGCTCGATACTCATGGTCTCAGGCATCGTCAGAATCAAGTGATAGCCCTTGACGGCTGATACCAAGGCGAGGCCAACGCCGGTATTACCACTGGTAGGTTCGATGATGGTGGCGCCTGGTTTCAGAAGACCTTTCTTCTCGGCATCCTCAATCATAGCGAATGCGATACGGTCTTTTACACTGCCGCCAGGGTTGAAGAACTCAACCTTAGCGATGACTGGGTTCTCAAGTCCCTTGGAAGCTGAGTACTTGTTCAGTTCCACCAAAGGGGTTTTACCGATGAGGTCGGTAATCTGCTTATATATCTTTGCCATAGCTTTTAAAGATAAGTGAAGAGTGAAGAACGAAGAGTGAAGAATTCAATGGCTTTTCTGCCAAATTCTTTTCTCTTATTCTTGTATCCTTTCTATAAAAAAGTTTTTACTTCCTTCACTCTTCCATTCATATTTTCCTTATATTCAATCAATCATGCAAGAGAATTCTTCACTCTTCACTCTTCGTTCTTCACTTTATTTCACGTAAGTGAATGCCTCGTCGAGTGCCTCGATCAAGTCGTCGATGTTCTCAATACCGATGCTCAAGCGAACGGTAGAAGGATAGATGTGCTGCTGCTCCAACTCCTCTGGGCTCAACTGTGAGTGGGTAGTGGTAGCAGGGTGGATAACGAGTGACTTCACATCGGCCACGTTAGCCAACAAAGAGAAGATTCTCAAGTGGTCGATAAACTCCCAAGCCTCTTTCTCGCCACCCTTGATGTCGAAGGTGAAGATAGAACCAGCGCCGTTAGGGAAGAGTTTCTTGTACAGCTCGTGGTCTGGGTGAGAAGGAACGGCAGGGTGATTAACCTTAGCCACCTTAGGATTGTTCTCCAAGTACTCCACTACCTTGAGGGCGTTCTGTACGTGGCGCTCTACACGGAGGCTCAATGTCTCCAAGCCCTGGAGGAGAATCCAAGCGTTGAATGGAGAGATGGTAGCACCTGTATCACGAAGGATGACCGCACGAATACGAGTAACGAAGGCTGCAGGACCTGCAACATCTGCGAACACAGCACCATGATAAGATGGGTCTGGCTTAGCGAGAGTAGGGAACTTGTCGGCGTTGGCCTTCCAGTCGAACTTACCGCCATCTACGATGACACCACCGAGAGATGAACCATGACCGCCGATGAACTTAGTGGCAGAGTGAACCACGATGTCAGCTCCGTGTTCGATAGGGCGAATCAAGTATGGAGTACCGAATGTATTGTCGATAATCAATGGGATGTTGTGGCGGTGAGCAATCTCAGCCCACTTGTCGATGTCGGTGACATCAGAGTTAGGGTTGCCGAAGGTCTCAGCGTAGAGAGCCTTGGTGTTAGGCTGGATGGAAGCCTCAATCTGCTCGAAATTACGAGGGTCAACGATGGTATTGGTGATACCGAGGTTGGCGAATGTATGGGTGATGAGGTTATAAGTACCACCGTAGATGTTATCAGCTGCTACGATGTGGTCGCCAGCACCGAGGATGTTCTGGATAGCGTATGTTACGGCTGCGGCACCGGATGCTACTGCCAAGCCTGCTACACCACCTTCGAGGGCTGCAACACGATCCTCGAACACACCCTGGGTAGAGTTGGTCAAACGACCATAGATGTTACCTGCGTCACGAAGACCGAAGCGATCGGCAGCGTGCTGAGAGTTGCGGAACACATAACTTGTGGTCTGGTAGATAGGCACCGCACGAGCGTCGGTAGCTGGATCTGGATTTTCCTGACCTACATGCAACTGAAGTGTCTCAAAGCGAAGTTTCTTTTCTGTACTCATAATCTATGTCCTTTCTTTAATTAGTTTATTATTTCTGATTGACGCTGCAAAGGTACGACGATTTTTTGGATTAGGAAATCGCACAGCCGTGGCATTCTAGCTACCACATTTATGGTATTCGGGTATTTTTGTGCATTTTTTTCGGTTTATACCTTATTATATATAGAGGGAGGGGAATGATAAAAAGGGGCGATAATGCCGCCCTAACTATGTTGAAAATGATAGTTAGGGCGGTGTTTCGTTTGAAAATGGCTGAGGTAATTGAAACTGTCCCCATCTGTAATTGTTTGAAAGAAGAAAAATGATGATGAAAAGGCAAGAAATAGCGTGTGTTAAAAAATAAAGCGAAGTCTTAAAAAAATAACTCATAGTTTTATACCCGAC
>DKCU01000148.1 GCA_002451555.1 Candidatus Segatella albertsiae | reverse complement strand
AAGTCGCCCTGAAAGGGCAAAAGCAACTTGTTATCAATGCTTTTGCCCTTTCAGGGCGCATTGGATTTGACTTATGACACACACTCTCTTTTGAAGTACTTTGGTGGCAACTAAATCAATTCCAAGATTTTGTCTATCAATTTTTCAATGGTGGAAGAATCTGTCATTTCTTCCAATTTCTTGTTGAGTCTTTCTTCCACCTTCTTGCTGGCTTTATCTACCATCTTATCGACGGCTTTGTCAGCCTTGTCTTCCAGTCGCTCTTGAAGAGAGCTTTCATCGGAAGAGTTATTGGCGGAAGTTTCATCACCGACGGAAGTTCCATCTCCATCTGATGTTTCATCGCCTACAGCTGTACTTTCACCAGTAGATGAATTATCCTCTACCTCTGTCTCGCCCGACTTGTCATCACTGTCCTCGATGGCCTTGACCATGTCATCAGCGTTCATCGTGATGACCTTGCCAAAGATACCAAAGCTCACGGTATGACTTTTCTCATGAAGAGTAACCGTACCCTTGGAGAAAAGAATGTAGTTGTGGTATTCGAAGAGTTGGTCGAGGGCAGAGTCCATGAAATTGCCCGCAATCATTCTCGCTACCATTCCAAAGCCCTGTGAGAAAATGTCATCTCCGCTATTGGATGTTGCCTTGTCTATTGCCTTGGAAACTTCTGTCCTGATAGCGTTCTCATGGGACTCCTTCCCAGGATTGGTGACAGCCATGATGATGAAGAGAAGAAGAATCAAGATTCCTATCAATTTGAAGGTGAAAAACTTCTTCGGCTTATTATTGGCATCGATAGGTGAATGATTCTGGTTGTTCCATTGTGAACTTTCCGAGCCTCCAGCGGTTTGGCTTCCTGTTGAATCTATTGGATTTGCAGAAGAAACTGGATTTACTGGTGGAACAGAAGATGTAGGAGGAACAGAAGATGTAGGTGGAACTGGAGGGACAGGAGGAACTGGTGGTATCGGTGGGACTGATGCGTTCTCATTGAGAATGTACCTCAGCTCTTGCACCATCCAAGCTGGTTGCCAATCCTTCATTCCTTCTCTCCAAACGAGAGTTTCTGAAGTAATCTTCTTTTCTGCAAGTTGGGCAATAGTAAATGGTCCCTCTTGCTGTCCATTGACTATGATAAAAAAGTCCATTTCTTATTTTTTATTTTAAATCCTTTGTTTATCCGACAAATTGCTATGACACATTATCTAATAAAAAGGTGTGTCATAATTCTTTAATGCGTAGCCTTCCACCAACCAGTCTTTTCCTTACCCCTCAAAGCCACTGGATGCTGACTAGGGTCGGAGACTGAAAGTCCACAGTAGTTGGTCACCTTGATCGTATTGTCTCGATACAATCCCAATGCGGTAATCACGTAATCAGTATAGGCAGCAGCCTTGACGGTCTTCTTGAGTTGATTGGTAAATTGCTCCTTGAGGTATCCGCTAGGGGCAAGACTATCAACATAGACTCCCAGGTCAAAAGACAAGCGTGGCGAGAATCCATCGAGTGGTTGGATGGAGTCTAATCGTATGCTTGTGTCAAAGGTGTATTTGCTGTTGATGTCCTTCATCACGCTTGCCAGATTATCCATCTCTCGGCAATCGATAGCTGCCATATTGCAATACGGATCCGTGCTGTTCTTGTAGAAATTAACAACACCGTTGACAAAACTACTGTAGTTGGGGGTGGCACTGTTCAGATAGCTCCACATCGAACGGTAAGGAACTCCTGCCGCAAGTATCTCACTGCTGGATGCTATGAGATAGTTGGTTACGTCCTTCAGTTCGAAAGCAGTCTCCACATTTCCCATGTAGCAAGCGTCGAAGAGGATGTATTGCATCTTGATGCCACTGAGTTTGATACCTTCTGCCAACGTAGTCACATCCATAGAGTTGTCCTTGCGACTTACGCTACCGAAGAAGCGGGTGCGCGGGTTATCGACATCATTGCCAAATTGAATGCCACTGAAGTTTTCTGCTATCGAAAGGTTCTTGGTGCTTCCAAAAGCAGAATCTTGTCTTAGGTTGGTTGCATCAAGGGCACCTCCATGGTAAGACTTCGCTTTGTTGGGATAATCGAGCCAGTCATCTGCATAAGTCCATCCACATCCATGGCCACCGATGATAAGCGCATAGTTGAGTGCCTCTGCATCTTGCTTCACCTCATTCAGTATGGAGGCGAACCCTTCGGCTGAGTTGTAGGATGAGCCTTCGTAGGTCTTGACAGGTATTCTGCTGACTGTCTTGTTGGTCGCATCGTATTCCAAGTCATAAAGCGTGCTGCTGTTGGCGTTCTCACTAAAGAACACCATGACACGGGAGTTGTTGAGTCCCTTTTTGTCAACGATACCTGCACAGATGCTGTCTATGTTGTTGGAGAGAGCTTGCTTCAATCCCGTACTGGTAGTGCCACCACTCCAGGGCAGGAACACAAGAATGGTCTGCTTGTTGACAGAATCAACATCGAATGCCTCATCCGAGCAACTACCCAAGCCTACGACAGACATTACTGCCAAAACAAAGCCGAAAATAAACTTCTTCATACGAAAATAAGGTCTAAGATGAAATGAAAGCGTGTCTTCCGCCCAAACTGCCGAATGGCAATGGGCGAAAAGGCACGCTCGGTATAAAACAGCGAATTGCGATTATTTCTTACGTAATTCCTCGATGGTAGCCTTGAGGGCGGCGATCTTCTCCACGGAGTCGCTTTCCTTCTTACGCTCCAAGGCAACAACCTTCTCAGGAGCGTGAGCCACGAAGTTCTCATTGCTGAGTTTCTTGCGCACGCCTGCGAGGAAGCCTTCGAGATGCTTGAGCTGAGCCTCAGCTTTCTCGATCTCGGCAGCCACGTCGATGAGGTCACCCAATGGGACGGCAAACTCGTCGGTTCCTACCATGAAGCTACTTGCATCAGCACTCTTCTCGGAAATCACCTCTATCTTGTCGAGGTTGCCCATCTTAAGAGTTACGTCATTGTATGCCTCGAAGTCGTTCTTGCCAACCACCTGAAGGGTCAACTGCTCCTTTTGGGCGATGTTCTTCTGGTTGCGAACGGTACGTACACCAGCGATAATCTGCTTGATGTTCTCTATGTCGGCGGTGAGCTTGAGGTCATCGGCTGTAGGAGCAGGAATCTCCAACTTCTCGCGCATGATGCTCTCGCCTTCCTTGCGGTCGTAGATGTGTTGCCACAGCTCCTCGGTGATGAATGGCATGAATGGGTGGAGCATCTTCAAGAGTGCATCGAAGAACTTCAAGGTTGCCTCGTAGCTCTTCTGGTCGATAGGCTGACCGTATGCTGGCTTCACCATCTCCAGATACCAAGATGAGAACTCATCCCAGAACAACTTATAGACAGTCATCAGAGCCTCGGAGATTCGATACTCCTTGAACTGCTTCTCCATTTCCTCGTTTACTTCCTTCAATTTTGCATCGAACCACTTCACGGCAATCTCAGCACTCTTAGGTTGCTCGATGTTGGCGGTCTCCCAACCCTTCACAAGGCGGAAGGCATTCCAAATCTTATTGTTGAAGTTACGACCTTGCTCGCAAAGGCTCTCGTCGAAGAGGATGTCATTGCCTGCTGGGGCAGAAAGCATCATACCCATGCGCACGCCGTCAGCACCAAACTTGTCGATGAGGTCGATAGGGTCAGGGGAGTTACCGAGGCTCTTGCTCATCTTGCGACCGAGTTTGTCACGAACGATACCTGTGAAATATACGTGCTTGAATGGCATCTTGCCACGATACTCGTAACCAGCCATAATCATACGTGCCACCCAGAAGAAGATGATGTCCGGACCTGTCACCAAGTCGGAAGTAGGGTAGTAGTAGTTGATCTCCTCGTTGTCAGGATGCTCGATTCCGTCGAAGAGGGAGATAGGCCACAACCAAGAAGAGAACCAAGTGTCGAGACAGTCGCTCTCCTGTGTCAAGTCCTCAGCCTTCACGTCAGCCTTCTTCTCTTGAGCCAACTTCAAAGCCTCCTCGGCAGTCTCGGCTACCACGAAGTCTTGCTTGCCATTGTTGTCGAAGTAGTAGGCAGGGATACGATGACCCCACCAGAGCTGGCGGCTGATGCACCAGTCCTTGATGTTCTCCAGCCAGTGACGGTAGGTGTTCTTGTATTTCTTAGGGTAGAACTCGATGTCATCATTCATTACTGGAGGGAGGGCGATGTCTGCGAAATGCTGCATCTTGAGGAACCACTGTGTGGAGAGCTTCGGCTCGATAGGCACATTGGTACGCTCGGAGAATCCCACCTTATTATTATAGTCCTCAATCTTCTCCATCAAACCTGCGTTCTGAAGGTCGATGGCAATCTGCTTGCGCACGTCCATGCGATCCTGACCAACGTACATGCCAGCGGCCTCGCTGATGGTACCATTGTCGTTGAAGATGTCGATGGTCTGCAAGCCATGCTTCAAACCAAGTGCGTGGTCGTTTACATCGTGGGCAGGTGTAACTTTCAAACAACCTGTACCAAACTCGATGTCAACGTATGAGTCCTCAATCACAGGAATCTCACGGTTGACGAGAGGCACGATGACGTGCTTACCCTTGAGCCAAGTGTTCTTCTTGTCCTCTGGGTTGATGCACATCGCTGAGTCGCCCATGATAGTCTCAGGACGTGTAGTAGCAACGACAGCATAGTAACCCTTTTCGTCCTTATGCATCACGTTGCCTTCGTCCATCTGCTTGCAGTCCTGTTCCACTACATAATATTTCAAATAGTAGAGTTTGGAGTGCTCGTCCTTGTAGATGACCTCCTCGTCTGAGAGAGCAGTCTGAGCCTTAGGGTCCCAGTTGACCATACGTGCACCACGATAGATAAGGCCCTTCTTGTAGAGGTCGCAGAATACATGGATGACAGCCTTGGAACGGGTCTCGTCCATGGTAAATGAGGTGCGATCCCAGTCACAGCTTGCACCCAAGCGACGAAGCTGTTTGAGGATGATGCCGCCATGCTCATGGGTCCAGTCCCATGCATGTTTCAAGAATTCCTCACGGGTGAGGTCAGTCTTCTTGATACCCTGCTGTGCGAGGCGATTTACCACCTTAGCCTCGGTAGCGATACTGGCGTGGTCGGTACCAGGAACCCAGCAAGCATTCTTGCCCTCCATGCGAGCACGACGCACGAGGATGTCCTGGATTGTATTGTTGAGCATGTGTCCCATGTGGAGCACACCTGTCACGTTAGGTGGTGGAATCACCACTGTGTAAGGTTCACGACCATCTGGCTTCGAGCTGAATAGCTTGTTGTCTAGCCAGTATTGATACCATTTACTTTCCACTGCTTGTGGATCGTATTTACTTGCTAATTCCATTGTTTATATGTCTTTTTTATTCTTTTTCTTTCTTTTTTCCTAAAAAACGGTGCAAAGATACTAATTTTTGGGCGAAAAACATTATCTTTGCAGCATAAATTATCAATTTTTGCATAAAACGATGGTAAAACAATGGTGAGTAGTGCAGTAAAAGAAGTAACAGAGCAAGATAGGAGGAAGCTACTGGCTGTCTTTCTCTATGACATGGCGAAGCTGATGTTTGGCAGTGTCGCCGTAGGCGGATTGTCACCCCTATTTATGGGAGGTGAATTAGGTATAATTAATGTAGTGTGCATAGTCTTTGGTTCGATGGTGGGAATTTTGCTTGCCTATTGTGTCAACAATATGTTAAAATTTAAAGTAGATAAATAAAATGGAAGTATATTTGTTTTTTAATATTTTTATGTTTGTGTTAGCTCTTTCATTTGCCATTTTCCTCAACACGAAAGCAGGTAAGAAATGGAAGGAAAATTTATAAATGAATCAGAGATGCATACAAGAGAAGAAAAACTAGCAGCGTTCAGCCGCTTGATGGAGGTGCAAGACCGTTTGCGCCTCCAGTGCCCATGGGACAAGAAACAGACTTTCGAGAGTCTTCGCCCGAATACCATCGAGGAGACCTTCGAGCTTTGCGATGCGCTCATGAAGCGCGACTACAAGGAAATTAAGAAAGAGTTGGGCGATGTCCTGGAACATGTCATGTTCTATAGTATCATCGGTAGGGAAGACAAGGAGTTCGACATCTGTGATGTCTGCAATCAAGAGGCGGACAAGTTGATGTTTCGCCATCCTTTCATCAACTGGAAGGAAGAGGGAGAATGGACAGTCTCCAATCCCGATATGTACATCAATGACGAGGGACAGGTGGTGTATAAGGAAGTAAAGAGTGAAGAACGAAGAGTGAAGAATTCGAAAGATAATTCGACAGCAAGCACTTCTGATATTCAAACAGAAAAGCAAGTTGATTCTTCACTCTTCACTCTTCGTTCTTCACTTCCCTCAACCGCCTCTGCGGTTGAGAAAACCTGGGAACAAATCAAGCAACAGGAGAAGGATGGGAATGAAAGGGTGCTCAGTGGTGTGCCTAACTCGCTTCCGTCGCTCATCAAGGCTTACCGTATTCAAGACAAGGCGCGCAACGTCGGCTTTGACTGGAAAGAGAAGGAAGACGTGTGGGACAAGGTGCAAGAAGAACTGGAGGAACTCAAGGTAGAACTTGCCAAGGGTGACAAGGACAACTCCACTAAGGAGCTTGGTGATTTCCTTTTCTCCGTCATCAACGCAGCTCGTCTCTACAAGCTCAATCCCGACAATGCGTTGGAACATACGAACCAAAAGTTCATCCGTCGTTTCAATTATGTGGAAGATCATTCAATCAAGCAAGGTAAGAACCTGAAAGACATGACTTTGGAAGAAATGGATAAACTTTGGGATGAAGCTAAGAAACTTGAGCGTAAGTAATCAATATAAACTTAATCTATACATGATATGAAAAAGTTGTTATACACAGCCATGGCATTGGTCATGCTTTTTGCAGCTAACAGTTGCAAAGACAAGAAAGGAACAGCAGTGATTTCTCCTTCAGACTCGTTGGAGGTGAATGATGATGTGGCAGACTCCACGATTTACGGTGTTTGTGGTGAAGGTACTTCCATGCACAACCTACAGCTGATTTCCGACTCAGGAGATACATTGGACGTATTTATCAATGACGAAGACCCCAACATCGTAAAAGGCGGTTTGTTATCGGGCGATCGCATAGCCTTGATTTGCCAAAAGGACAAGGACGGCACCTTGGTGGCACAGAACGTTATCAACCTGACATCGTTGTTGGGTAAATGGACAAGCCTTGACAAAAACTTTGAGATTATCGAAGGTGGCGAGGTAAAGAACAATGTGCAGGCAGAACAGAACCCATGGACTTCATGGAAGATTCTCAATGGCAAACTCTTGCTCAACAAGGATACATTCTCCATCGACAACCTGGGTCCTGATAGTTTGTACTTGGAGAACAACAATGGCATCTTCACATTCAAACGCCAAGAATAATGGAACCATTTAAAATACATATATTGGGGTGTGGCAGTGCTCTGCCCACCCTTAAACATAATGCTTCCTCGCAAATCATTGAGTTGCGAGGCAAGGCTTTCATGATAGATTGTGGTGAAGGTACGCAGATGCAGATGCGCCGTACCAAGTTGCATTTCGCCAAGATACAAGCCATCTTTATTTCCCATCTACATGGTGACCATTGCTTTGGTCTTCTCGGATTACTATCCACCTTTGGAATGTTAGGACGTACATCGAAGTTAAAAATCTTTGCGCCAAGAGATTACGAAGGTCTGTTCAAGCAACAGGTTGACTTCTTTCTGAAGGGGATGGAGTATGAGATAGAGCTTGTGCCCATCGATACCACAGCCAAAGAGGTCGTTTATGAGGACAAGTCGTTGACGGTGGAGACCATTCCGCTCAACCATCGTATGCCTTGTTGTGGCTATCTTTTCCGGGAGAAACCGACACTTCCTCATATCCGCCGAGACATGATAGACTATTACGAGATCCCCATCAGTCAAATCAACAACATTAAGAACGGAGCTGATTGGACTTCTCCAGAGGGTGAAGTCATACCTAACGAGCGCCTGGTGGAACCAGCCGACCCTGCCAGAAGTTACGCCTATTGCAGTGATACGAAATTCATGCCGACACTATATAAAGATGTAGAAGGTGTGAACGTACTTTATCATGAGAGTACCTATACTTCCGAGAATGAAGACAGAGCCAAGTTATACTATCATTCCACCGCCAAACAGGCAGCCACTGTGGCTCGCGACGCCAAGGTGGGGAAACTATTGCTTGGACATTATAGTGCAAGGTACAACGATGAGAAGGTGTTGCTCGACGAAGCGCAAGCTGTCTTTCCTAACTCTTTCCTAACAAAAGAGGGACTAACGTTTGACGTTGAGTGAACTTTCAGGCCATAGGCAAGGGAGTAAGCCGTAAGAACTTAGAAAAACATCAAAAAACAAAAAACTTGAAAAAAAATAGCCAGGATGATGCAAGGTTTTGCAATGTCTTTTGTTTTATAAGCAAAAGAGCTATTTTCAATAATTTATGGAACCAGAAAAGGAACTCTTGAATCGCATCAAGAACGGCGATCGGCAAGCGTTGCATACGCTTTATGATCGCTACAAGGGGTATGCCATGGCCGTTGTGCTGAGGTATATCCCAGACCACGATGATGTCAATGATGTGATGCAAGATAGTTTTGTGAAAGTTCTTACTTCGGTCCAAAGATTTGATTACAGAGGAGAAGGCTCATTGAAGGGATGGATACTACGTATCGTTGCCAACGAGTCCATCAACTTCATCAAACAGAAAGGCAGATTCACATTCGTTGACGAACTGCCTGACGAGGCTGACACAGGAGACCCCGAGGTGGAAAGAGTACCACCGGCGGTGCTCAACCAAATGATAAGTGAATTGCCGGAAGGATACAGGATTGTGCTCAACTTGTTTGTCTTCGAACAGTTGAGCCATAAGGAAATCGCCGCAAAACTTGGCATTAAGGAATCAACCTCTGCATCGCAGTTTTTGCGGGCGAAGAAACTATTAGGAAAGAAAATCAAGGAATATTTAAAAGATTATAAGTAATGAGTAACGATTGGACAAACAAACTTCGAGACCGTCTGGCAGACTATGAAGAGCCTGTCATGGACGACTTGTGGGCTGGCATTGAGCAATCGCTTGCTCAACAGGACCCTGCGCTTAATCATATTTCCACCCAACAGACACCTATCCGCAATAACGCTTCCGCTCGTCAAGTGTGGATGCGCCGTTTCTCCATGGCTGCTGCCATCGCCGCGCTAGCTGTAGGTGGAACTTATGTGTATCTCCATCCATGGGACGAGGTGAAATCCATCAAGGAGGTTGCCGCCGTGGAGAAACAAGCGGCCGGAAGCCAAACAAAGAAAAAGGATTTTGAAGGAAAACAAGCTGAAGTGGAAAAAGTTGATAACACAATATTTTCACAGGAAAAGGCTGCGGTGAAGTCAACAGGACTCATTGCCCAAGTTCGTAATGTTTTCAGCGGAGAACCCGATGAAGGAATGTTGTCTTATAGTTTGGAAGATAACCAAAACGCAACAAGAGTGCAAAACGAACCAGAACGTCAGAATACAACAGACGAGCAAAACGACAAAAAAAGCCGCAAGGCAAAATTGAGTGCCGCGGATCCACTGTCAGTCGCTACAACTCATGATACTTACGACGCTCCTGTTTTCGCGAAGAAAAATAGCGCATCTTCCTGGAGCGTCCAATTCTACGGGGAGAATGGCATTATTCCATCCAACGGAAACACCAACAATATCCCCTTGATGGCGAGTGCTGATCCGGTCCCCCCTTCATTCTTTGGAAATGGCGACAACTACAATGACATCGCTGGGGTGGAATATACAGGAGTCTATGACAGTAAATTGTTAAAGAGCTTCGATGACGAACAATATTACCAGAAAGTAAAGCATCACAAGCCAATATCCGTCGGAATGCAGGTCGGTGTCAAGGTCAGTCCTCGTCTCCGACTGAATACAGGATTGGTCTATACTTATGTGAGCTCAGATTTTACGGGAACAGCCAACGACTCTCGTACTGTAACCAAGCAAACACTGCATTACATAGGCATCCCTTTGAACTTAGGCTACGAAGTATGGGGAACCAAGAAATTCCACACATACGTTACTGTTGGCGGCGAAGGGGCATTTAATGTCAAGAACCACACAGAGACTGATGGAGTGGAAACTGCAAGCAGAAAAGACAGAATGCAATGGTCTGCCAATGGATCCGTGGGAGTACAGTACGACTTCATACCACAATTGGGTATCTATGCAGAACCTGGTGTGAAGTATTACTTTGACAATGGTAGTAAAATTGAGAATACATTCAAGGATAAGAAGACCAATTTCAACTTCCAATTGGGATTGCGCTGGAATATCGGGAAATAAATCTCTCTATTTTTATTTGATGCACGAGAAAATCTCAAAACAATCTCACATAGCACTTTTCTGCCCGAAAAGCCGATAAACAGACAACTTCTGCGAGTGACATATTAAGTTTCACATATCACTTAGATATCACAGATATGTCACTCACAGAAGCTGTCTCTTAGTTTTTGAAACTATGGATAGGAGCCGGAATACGGCCGACACGATTGACAAATGCGTCGCAACTGAATGAGTTGACAGGCATGATAGGAGCATGACCCAACAAACCACCAAAGTCAACATTGTCACCCACCTTCATGCCAACTACAGGAATCACACGAACGGCAGTGGTCTTCTGATTAATCATGCCGATGGCAGCCTCGTCCGCAATAACACCAGAAATGGTGGTGGCAGGTGTGTCGCCAGGGATGGCTATCATATCCAAACCTACAGAGCAGACACAAGTCATCGCCTCCAGTTTCTCAATAGTCAAAGCTCCAGCCTCTACTGCGTCAATCATACCTTGGTCTTCGCTGACAGGGATGAACGCACCACTCAAGCCACCTACGTATGAGGAAGCCATGATACCGCCCTTCTTCACCTGGTCGTTCAAGAGCGCCAAAGCTGCTGTGGTACCAGGAGCACCAGGATGCTCCAATCCAATCTCCTTCAAGATGTCAGCCACACTGTCACCAATGGCTGGAGTAGGAGCGAGAGAAAGGTCGATGATGCCAAAAGGAATACCCAAGCGAGCAGATGCCTCCTTGGCAACCAACTGTCCTACGCGAGTAATCTTGAAAGCTGTACGCTTGATGGTCTCGCAAAGTACCTCGAAACTTTCACCACGAACACTCTCCAAGGCATATTTCACCACGCCAGGACCGCTGACACCTACGCTGATGACTGCATCCGCCTCGCTCACGCCATGGAATGCGCCCGCCATGAACGGGTTGTCATCTGGAGCATTGCAAAGCACCACCAATTTGGCGCATCCCAAAGAACCTTGGTCCTTTGTAGCCTCGGCTGTGTCCTTGACAATCTGTCCCATCAATCTTACGGCATCCATGTTGATACCTGTCTTGGTAGAACCTACATTGACGGAACTACAGATGAAATCAGTCTGCGCCAAAGCCTGTGGGATAGAGCGAATCAAAAGTTCGTCGCTCTTACTCATGCCCTTGCTGACAATGGCAGAGTAACCGCCCAGGAAGTTGATGCCCAATTCCTTGGCGCACTTGTCCAAGGTCTTGGCCACCTTCACGTAGTCGTCAGTCGTCTTGCACGCAGAACCACCCACGAGAGAAATCGGGGTGATGGAAATACGCTTGTTGACAATAGGCACACCAAACTCCTTGGAAATATCCTCGCCAGTCTTCACCAAGTTCTTGGCAAGACGAATAATCTTATTGTATATATTTTGACAGAGCACATCGACATCCGTAGCAGCACAATCCAAAAGGTTGATACCCATGGTAATGGTACGTACGTCGAGGTTTTCCTGCTCAATCATCTTGTTGGTTTCTATAACCTCTGAAATATTAATCATATCCTTATAATATTATATGCAGATGAATTCTTCACTCTTCGTTCTTCACTCTTCACTTAGATTCTGTGCATCATGTCGAAGATTTCCTCACGCTGAGTCTTGATTTGGACACCCATACCCTTACCAACCTCGGCGAGCTCGTCAGCTACGCTTTCGAAAGACTTCTTCATCTTGCCCATGTCAACAATCATCATCATGTTGAAATACTCCTGTACGATAGTCTGTGAGATGTCAAGGATGTTGATGTCATTCTCTGCCAAATAGGTACAAACCTTGGCAATAATACCAACGGTATCCTTGCCCACTACTGTAATAATCGTTCTATTCATGATTAAATTCTTTTAATTGGTAATTGTTTTGGATGCAAAAGTAACACTTTATTGTCAAATAGCCAAACTTTTAGGCAAAAAGTTATAGTTTTGTGTATTAAGAAAGCCCATTTGCCAAACAAAAGGGGACAAATGGGCTTTCCTTATATAAATAAAATGAGTCCTTAATTACTCATGAGTTATTACTTTGTTCCGAAATACAGGAACAACATTCCCAACAAAACGAGCAGCAAATCGACAAACTTAGCCTTGAGGTTCTTCTCATGGAAGATGGCTGCGCCGAAGAGGAAGCTGACGATGACACTGCCACGGCGAACCATGCTCACGATGCTTATCATGGCACCCGGCAAGCTCAGGGCGTAGAAATAAACGAAGTCAGCGGCACTCAGGAAGATGCTGATGAACACGATGGACCAATGCCAATGGAATGGGGTGGTGTTTTTCTTGGTTGGCCACCAGATAACGAGCATCATCGCCCCCATCAAGAAACATTGGTATATGTTGTACCAACTCTGCACGATCATCCTGTCAAGTCCCACACCACCATTCTCGGGCGGTGCCATCAGATACTTATCGTAAAGTCCGCTGATAGCACCAAGCACAGCTGCCAAGACGATGAAATAAATCCACTTGTCATGTTTGAAATCTATACCTTCCTTCTTACCGCTCTTGCTGAGCATGGCGAAGGAAATGACTGCGAGGATGACACCAATCCATTGGTAGAGATTCAGCACCTCGCCATAAACCAGCAAGGCGCCCACCAGAGTCATCACAGGACGGGTAGCATTGATTGGTCCCACTATCGTCAGAGGCAAGTGCTTCATGCCGAAATAACCAAACACCCAACTGCTCAGTACGATAAAACTCTTAAGCACGATGTACTTGTGAACCTCCCATCCGCCTTCTGCCACATGGAACATCGTACCATCCAAGGAGTCAGAGGTATAACTCAGGATGATGAACGGCAAGAAGATGAGTGATGAGAACAGCGTGTTCAAGAAGAGCACGGGAATCACAGCGTTACCTGAAAGTGCCTTTTTCTTAAAGGCATCATAAAATCCCAGCAACGTAGCTGAGAGGAATGCTAATACTAACCACATATCTTATCCTTATTTACTTTTTATTATCTACTTTTTTACCTTTTTACCTT